>JBGPSX010000064.1:0-12374 GCA_041490325.1 Bryobacteraceae bacterium
GTTTCATGTTGAGGGTCCCTACATCTCGCCCGAAGATGGACCGCGCGGCGCGCACCCCGCGCGTTGGACCAGACCACCGGATCTCGACGAGTTCAAACGTTTCCAGGACGCGGCGCGTGGGCACATTCGCTTGATCACGTTGTCGCCCGAGTGGCCCGATGCGCCGCGCTTCATCGAAGCGGTGGTTCGTCAGGGCGTGGTGGCGAGCATCGGCCATACCAAGGCCAGCGCCGTCGAAATCGAGGCTGCAGTAGGCGCCGGCGCGACGCTTTCCACGCACATCGGCAACGGCGCGCACGCTACTCTAACCCGCCACCCCAACTACATCTGGCAACAACTGGCCGAGGATCGGCTGGCGGCCAGCTTCATCGTCGACGGCATTCATCTGGGCAAATCTTTTCTTACGGTCGCCCTGCGAGCCAAAGGTTTGGAGCGCTCTATCCTGGTCACTGACGCGGTGATGCCGGCTGGCTGCGCTCCCGGTCCTTACAAGCTGGGCGAACTCGAAGTCGAGTTACACGAAGATGGAAGCGTTCGGCTGAAAGGTGGCACGCGCCTCGCAGGATCTGCTCTGAGAATGGATCATGCCATTCGAAACGTGATGCGGTTGGCTGGACTGAGACTTGGGGAGGCAATCGCTCTTGCGACGCGTAACGCCGCGCGAGTCGGCCGCATCGCAGGCCGCCAGCGCGGCCTCAACCCAGGCGAGCGCGCCGACCTGGTCCTCTTCCGCCACGATGAGTCCACGCACGAAATTGAAGTTCTCGCAACCTACCTCAACGGCCAGCTAGTCTTCGATACCGAGTAAATATTGGGAACCGCTTCCTTTGGCCGGGCTCGGTTAGCGGCAACGTGCATAAACGTCCCAACGCCCTGATCTCCGAATAACCCCGAGCCGAGCCGCGACCAAAGGAAGCAAATCGCCCGCTGCGCGTGTCCATACCGGCGAGGAACGCTGCCAGCAAGCTGTTGAATCGAAATGGTTGCCAGCTGCGTTCCTCAAGAGCGGTTGTTAAGAAAAGTCTCAGCGTCCTTATTCTTTGGTTGTCAGGCGCTAGCCCGCCGCATTCTCCACCGCCTCATACAGCCGCGCCGCCTCGAAAGGCTTGGTCACGAAACCATCCATGCCAGCTGCGTAACATCGATCCTGATGTTCCTTCAATGCGTGCGCGGTCAGGGCCAGGATAGGAACATGAGCGCCCGTGCCGCGCTCCCGGTCTCGAATTACCTCCGTCGCCGTCCATCCATCCATTTCCGGCATTTGAACGTCCATCAGGACTAGGTCGAAATGGTCACGCTCGAACGCTTCCACTGCCTCCCGGCCGTTTGCGACTGTTGTGATTGTGTGGCCGCGCTTTTCGAGCAGACGCACTGCGAGCTTCTGATTGACCAGGTTGTCTTCCGCCAGCAGTATCGACAGGCGGCGCAGGCTCTCGGAAGCTTCGCCTGGAGCGACGGCCGGATGGACGGTTGGATGCCCCAAAGCGCACAGCATGGATTCCCGCAGGCTGGCGCGCGAGACCGGCTTGATCACGTGGCAGTCCAGCCACAGTTCGCTGCAACTGGTAATATCGGCGTCCAGGTTCGAGGATTTCAGCATCATCACGATCGCACCCGCTAAGCCGGGATCATCCAGAATCTTTCGAGCCAGCTCGAAGCCATTCACTCCCGGCATGTCCGCGTCCAGAATCGCCAATTGGAATGGATGGCCGTCTACGCGCGCCTTCTGAAACATCTCCAATGCCTGGGCCGCGGATTCGGCCATTACCGCCTGCATTCCCAACTCACTCAAGATCCCCGCGACAACTTTGCGGTTACTTGGATTGTCATCCACGGCCAGAACTCTCACGGCTTTCAGGCGTCCCTTTTCCGATTGTTCCTCCGAGACTTCCAGGGTGTCGGCGCAACGCATCCGAACCGTGAAATGAAAGCGGCTTCCCAGCCCGATGTCGCTCTCAACCCAAATGCGTCCGTGCATCATCTGCGTCAGCTTGGACACTATCGCGAGACCGAGCCCAGTGCCTCCATAAGTCCGGCTTGTGGATCCGTCCGCCTGATCGAAGGCCTCGAAGATGGATCGTAGTTTGTCGGCGGCAATTCCGATCCCGGTGTCCTCCACTACAAAATGCAGATCCTGCTGGCCATGCTCGGCGGCATCCCCACTCACTTGCAAGAGGATCTGACCGCGGCCGGTAAACTTGATGGCGTTGCCAATCAGGTTGACCAACACCTGACGCAAGCGCCCGGCATCACCGACAAGGCGCCTTTGAACACTAGGCGCGATTTCCACCACCAGTTCCAAATTTTTCTGATGGGCTCGCAGCGCCATACCTCTCACCGACTGATCGATCAATTCGCTCACGTCGAAAGGCGCTGGATCCAGACGCAATTTTCCAGCCTCAATTTTGGAAAAGTCCAAAATGTCGTTGATGATGGCCATCAGCGATTGGGCGGACTCTTTTACCGTGGTCAGGTATTCCCGCTGCGCCGAATCGAGTGGAGTGGCCAGCGTCAGGTCCGTCATGCCGATAATGCCGTTCATCGGCGTGCGGATCTCGTGACTCATGTTGGCCAGGAACTGGCTCTTCAGCAGGCTGGCGTGCCGGGTCTGGTCCACTTGCTCCAGCAGCTCACGCCGCGAAGCGTCCAACTGCGCCACCATGTCGTTGAACGCCTGGGCCAGGTCTGCGACCTCATTGCATGCGCCCAGTGGCGCTCTTTGCGAGAGATCTCCGCGGCTGACTTGCTTGGCGAACCCCATCAGGATGGCCAATGGACGAAGTAAGCGGCGCAATTGAATGTATTGCATCCCCAGGATCAGGCTTATGGCCAGCATAGCCACCAGCAAGACCTCCCGAGCAAGCCGGGCAAAAATCCCTTGCTGCTTATTCATGGACAGACCTACCCGCACCGTCCCCAGACGCCGGTTCGCGGCGCGGTTGACCTCCCAGTCGAACAGCCCCTTTCCGGAAGGCTCCTCAATCGGCTGTTGGGCTTCGACGCTGGCGGGCAGGTCTCCGGAGATGTCGCTTTTTTCCGTGTCGTCCGCCTCGTTTCGGACCACCGAAGCCATCGTCCGCCCCTCCTGATTTGCCACGATCACGTACAACACGTCTTCATTGGCGACCGCGGCCTTGGCAATCCGCGTCAACTCCTGCCGATCTCCAATCAGCATCGGAAACGCGGACTGGCTGGCTACAAACTCAGCCGATGTAGCGGCGCGCAGAGCCAGTTGCGTTCGTAAGCCGGTCCTTTCGGTCCACAAAACAAGTGAAGTGATACCAACCGCCGCGCCCACCATCACTAGAACGTTTCCGAGCGACGCTTGCGCCAGCAGGCTCCTTCGCCGCCGGGCCACGCCGGGGTGACCGGCTTTCATTCGATCACCACGATTCCGGAGTCCGATCCGGCGTTCGGCGCCAGCCTGAGACCCAGCAGACGGGCCACGCGCGGATTGGCTGCCACGCGGATCTTGCGTGGGCCCTCAATTACTCCGGCGATTGGGCCTGCCAGGTACTTTTGCGCCAGTTCGCCCGCTTGCACGCCCGCCTCCAGATAATCCGGATAGACTCCCGCGGCCGCGCCCGCGCGAACGAAACTGGCCGAGAAGCCCACCACCGGAAGCTGCTTTTCTAGCGAAGCCAATATCAGTGGCCTCACCGTGGTGGCGTTGTAGAGCGTACCGTCGGGTGGGCACCACACAAAGTCAACCAACGCTCTTAGTGAAAGAAAAGACTGGAGCAGACCTTCCGGCTTCGGACAATCGAGCACTCTTAGCGTGACGCCGGCCGCCTTAGCCTGGGCCAGAAGAAGCGCGACTGGAACATCCGTCGGACCCGGATTGCGAATCATCCCGACTCGCGTTTTGCCCGGAAATACTCTGGCAAGGGCCGCCAGAATATCTGTTAGAGGCATATCCAGCACCACGGCGCTGGCCGGCGCCCGGTAGGACCCCGCGGACAGATCGGCGCGCAGGATCATGGTGGCTATCACCGGCGCCGTTCCGAACCGGGCCGCGGCCTCGTACGCGTTATTGCCCACGGTCACGATCACCGCGATTTCCTTGGCGCCGAGTTGCGCGGAAAGCTGGGCCGGATTGTCCGCCAGATCCACCGTGATCGCTTTGACGGGCGCAGTTAGGCCATGCCGAATGCCTTCGGTGGCTTCCACGAAAGCATCCACCGCGGAAGTGGTAACAATCAGGACTACGGTTTTCGCGGTTCGTGCTGGTGGAGGACCGGCCGCAAGACCTGGCCGGACCGGCGCGCTCCAAACCATTCCTAGAAAGACGACAAGGGTAGATGCACGCATCGACTACGGCTGGACGGGATCCGTTCGCTCCCGCCGAACCGCTCTCCTGTCCCGGTCCTGTCGCCGATCGGGTGCCCAGGCCAACCGCACAAACACGCTGCGTCCGTCCTGTTCCAAGCTATCGCCGTATGAAAGACTGACCGGATCCGCGTAGCGGCGATCCAGCAGATTGCGGACTCCGAATTGCAGCTCCAGATCGTTCGGAAGTTTGCGGCTCGCCATGGTCAGGTTGACTAGGTACACCGGCGGAAGATGCGCTCCCAAGACTGTTTTTCTGTCGCTGAGATATTGAAGCGCACCGCTGCAAGAGAACTTCTCTCCGAACAGCGGCGCATCCAGAACAAGCTTTCCAACTCGAGCCGGGGAATTCGCCCGCACGTTGTCGCTGCTGAGCGAATTTGATTTCTGGACGGCCAGGCTTAGGCCGGCCCTCAGCCGCGATCCGATCCGGCCCAGTGCCTCCACCTCGATCCCGGTGGATCGAGCCAGGGCCGTGTTTCTGTACTGCTCGATGCCGGGTGCGAACGGCTCGGCCGCGATCAGATCGTTGAGCCGGTAATGATAGGCGTTGGCCGACACGTCCAGTTGTTTTGAGAGCCGCCGTTCGAAAGCGATCTCAAACGTCTGCATGCGTTCCGGCTGAAGCTTGAGATTGCTCACATAGGCGATCGCATCCTCATAGAATTCTTCAAAGACGCTGGGATTGCGAAACGATCTGCCATACAGAAACTTGAGCGCGCTGTCCGGGGATGGCTGGTAGATCAAGGCCACGCGCGGCGTCAGCGAAGCTTCGTGCTGCCAGGACCCATCCAGCCGGCCTCCCAGGTACAATTTCCAGCGCCGCGAAAGTTCGCACTCCTGCTGAAAGAACCCGGCCAACTTACGGTCGCGGCGGTTAATCCCGGCGATTTGCTGATAGGCCGGCGCTGCGACGTAGGCGAACACGGTGGCTCGCAAGTCCCAAGCCGCGTCGCCGCCCACCGTCAAAAACCCGACATGCGCCACCCGGAAGCGATAGGTCAATTCGGTGGAAAGCCAATCCCCGTTGCCACCCTGGCGCGCGTCGAAGGCGCCGGAATCGGAATCGAAGTCGAACCGGTTTCGGGAGCGGTATTGATCGTAGGACGTGCGCCATCGCAGTTGGCCCTCCCTGCCGACGCTGCGCTGATAGGCGGCTTCAACAAAGCCAACGCCATCCAGGATCTTGGAGCCGCGATCATTCAGAATGGAACCGTAGGCGCCATTCGGCACCACTTTTTCACGGCTGTTGAAGTACGCCACGAAACTCCAACCCTGCCAGATCAGATTTGCGAAGGCATGGTAGCCCCGGTCGCCATCGCTATCCACCGACCTGCCTGCAGGGACGTTGAGCGATTGACCGGCGTCGTTGAAGACCGATGCTGAAAGCAACAGATTCGCGCCGCGTCCCAGATATTGCGATGTTGATATTTGGGCCTTGCGCTCCCCGAAACTTCCGGTCTGCACGGCCATGCGAATTGGTTCGTAATCCACCGGCGACTTGGTAACCACATTGATAGTGGCAAACATTCCATTGGCGCCATACAGCGCCGAAGACGGTCCGCGAATGATCTCAATCTGCTTGATGAGATCCATATCCAGACCGAAATCCTCGCCAAAGTATCCCGATGAACTGTAAATGTTGTCCGTTAAGGAATGCCCGTTCAGCATCACCAGGAAGCGCGTGTTCGCATTCCCTGGAATGGAAAACCCGCGCACGCCCACTTGACGATAGACGCGATCGAAACTGACGTACAAACCACGCTGATCGGCCAAGGCTTCTGCCAGCGTCCGATAGCCACGTTGGCGGATCTCCTCGTCCGTGATGATAGTGATGCTGGCCGGCGCCTCTTGCAAGGTCTGGGTATGCAACGCAGCCGCTTCAACCACCGGAAGGATGTCGAATAGAACGGCCTCCGGCTTTGGCCCGGCCTTCTTCTCACGGGGCTCCTCCTGAGCGATGACCATTCCAGTCAACCCAAGCATCCCTATGAACAGAGTTCGGTTCATATGCCGCTTATCGGCGCGATGTTTGCGGATGTGAGTTGAAAACTACTGGCCGGCCGGAGGTTCCAGGTTCAGCGCGCCGATATATTTTAGATTGCGAAACAGTTGCTTGTAATCCAGGCCAAAGCCCACCACGAAACGGTCCGGAATTTCAAAACAACGGAAGTCAATCGGAACTTGCACGATCCGGCGCGGCGTCCGGTCGAGCAGCGTGCATACCGCCAGCGAATTGGGCTCGCGCCCGGCCAGATGCTGCAGCAGGTAGCGCGTGGTCAGTCCGGTATCGATGATGTCCTCCACCAACATGACGTCCTCGCCCTCGATGCTCTCGTCCAAATCTTTCGCGATCCGCACCATGCCCGGCCCACCCTTCTGATTGGCGAAGCTGGAGATCGCAAGAAAATCGATCTTGGTGGGAGTGCTCAGCTCGCGCGCCAGCGCCGTCAAGAAGAACACCGACCCCTTCAGCACGCCGATCAGCTTCAATTCCCTGCCCGCGTATTTCGAGGAGATCTGGGCCGCGACTTCGCGCACGCGCTGATCGATCTGCTCCTCAGTGAAAAGGATTCGTTCGATGACCGGCTCGCTCATTGCGACAGCCGCTCTGGCAGTCCGTACTTAATAACCAGGTCCTGCACATCTTTTTGATAGAACACTTGTATGTTCACGTGCGGATAGATGGCGCGCAACAGCCGGATCTTCCGGTTTTTCTTTGTCACATTGGCCTGCTTCATCGTGGTGAGTTCCACATAGAGATCGAATTCCTGTAAATAAAAGTCCGGCGTGAATGCCTCCAGCACCTTTCCGTCCTTGTCCCACTGCAGCGCGAAACTGCGCGGCTCATAGTCCCAGGCGATCCGGTAAAAATCCAGCAGATTCGCGAAGACCTCTTCACTGGGATGTCCAAACTCCTTGCGTGTGACATTCAAACGGTCCGGCGGCACGATCCCGTAGCGCGCCAGTTTCAGCCGAACCTGGAACTGGATCTGCGCTTCAGCGCCTGAAGAAAGCAGACCGGTGTCGAGCAGGCCTTTGGCTCTAATGGCCGAGTCCAGGACTTCGGACATTTGCTCGATCGCCAGCGCCTCGGCATTCATCACCAGGTCGAAACTCTGCAGGCGGCTGCTTGACGCGCCGAAACGCCGCTTGCGAGTGAGCGTTCGTTCCGTTTCCATTTGCCGCAGCCGTTCCTTGGCCTCCTGACGCTCCAGACGCCGATCCAGCATTAGATTGCCGAGCCGCCGCGACTCCGGCGCCACCACGTGCACGCGCAGAACTCCCGGCAGATTGCGCAACAACAGTTCAGAGCCGGTACTGGAGATCACCAGATGTTGCTCGGTGCCCAGCTTCGCCAGAATCGACGTCGCCAGGTGTGGCCAGGCCTTATCCGGAATGCCGTTCGGCGCCCCGAATTCGGTCGCGATCGTTTCCACCAAGCGCGCATCCGTAATCAAGTCACAGCTCAACCGCTGGGTCGCGATCCGAGCCAACTCTTCGTGCCGGCAACCCGGTTCGCCGGAAACGCTGATGAACGCCATCCAGTAGAATCGTAACGCACGCGTGCCTACTTTGCTGCAAACACAGCACCTAAGTCTTGTTTTGGCCCTTAGCGCTACAGCCTAGCCCGAATACGCCCGATGGTGGTATGGCAGTCCGGGTACCGGTTTGTAGGTTGAATTACAGTTTGACTTGCAATCAGGGCTTGACCGGATTGCTGGGCTATTATAAAGTCAGAGTTTCTGTTGAGGACCCTACTACTCCAGGACGTACGATGACCGCAAGTCACCGCTCCTCGGTATATTTGATTCTCATTCCCGTTTCGTTTGCGCTCCTGCTGAGCGGTTGTCTGTCTTCGAAGCCACAGGCTTTCAAGATGGCGTTCCTGCCTTCTACGCCTCAGCCGGACGAGCGAGTATTCGAGGCGCCGCCGCAGATCGCATCCAGCAGCCTGCTTGCGAGTGAAACCCCCAACCAGTTGCAGCGCGCTTTGGCCACTCCTCCCCGGCTGCCGGAAGTGGACTCACGACTGGCCCGGGCCGAAGAACACTTTGAAGCGGGCAAACGGCTATACCAACTCTCGGATATCCCCGGCGCGCGCCGCGAGTTCGACCGCGCACTCGATCTGCTTCTATCCGCTTCCGACAGTCTGCCCGACCGGCAACGGCTCGAGCTGAAACTCGACCAGATGGTCGACACGATCTATCGTTACGACCTGGAAGGTTTGGGCGGAGGCGCGAAGCAGCAGGCGGTGGTTTACGACCGGTCCCCGCTCGACAGCATTCCGGAGATGACCTTCCCCACCGATCCGAACCTGCGTCCCAAAGTGAAAGAGGAAATCGCCGCCACGGTCTCGCAATTGCCCCTGGAGGAGAATGACGCGGTTTTAAGTTACATCCACTACTTCTCCTCGGACCGCGGCCGCCGGACGCTGCTGGCAGGGCTGCGGCGTGCAGGCCGATACCGCCCGTTGATCCAGCGCATCCTGGATGAAGAAGGCGTGCCGCAGGAATTGATTCACCTCGCGCAGATCGAATCCGGCTTCCTGCCCCGCGCCCGCTCCAACAAAAAGGCCGTCGGGATGTGGCAGTTCGTTCAATTCCGCGGGAACGAATACGGGCTCAAGCAGACACCCGGCAGCGACGATCGAATGGATCCTGAGAAGGCCACTCGCGCCGCCGCCAGGCACCTCCGCGACTTGTACGCGAACTTCGGCGACTGGTATCTTGCGATGGCGGCCTATAACTGCGGGCCGGGCTGCGTGGAACGCGCCATTCAGCGAACCGGTTATGCGGATTACTGGGAGCTGCGTGCTCGCAGTGCTCTTCCCCACGACACGCTCAACTATGTTCCGGTGATCCTGGCTATCACGATCATGGCCAAGAACCCCAAGGATTACGCTCTCGAAAACGTCGACCTCGACCGCGCGATCGAGTATGACACCATCCATGTCGACACTCCGGCCAGTCTCGCGCTCATCGCGGATGCGGCCGATTGCGCGCGCCCGGAAATTGAGGAGTTGAATCCGGCCTTGCTGAAGGCTCTCGCTCCGGCCGGATATCCATTACGGGTCCCCAAGGGAACCTCGGCCACGGTGCTTACGGCGCTCGATCTGGTACCGGCGAGTCATCGGGCAAATTGGCGCCTGCATCGAGTGGCGCAGGGCGAAACGTTATCGGAGATAGCGCGGCGATTCGCAACACCGGCGGCTTCCATATCGGCGGTCAATCCACGGTCGGCGGCGCCCCCCGAGTCCGGCGATTTACTGATTATTCCTTCCGGATACGCGGCCGTTCGCACTCCCCCGCCAGTTCCCAAGGCAATAGCTCAACGGAAAGCTTCCCACCGCCGGATCGCTTCCAGCCAGAAGCCGGCGGGCACGCCCGTTCGCAAGACGCCCCGCACTGCATATAAGACCGCCAGTGTGGCGTCCAAGCATCGTCCCGCCGCAAATTGAACATCCACCGCTCACGCCTCGTTGAAAAAGTCGTTTAGCCCTCTTGCCTTCCGAAGAAAACGAGTTATTCTAGAATGTGTTTAGCCCAACAGGAGGCATGCTTAATGCTTGACAGCTATCGCTTCGCCGCTGAAGACGACCTCGACGACTTCGGATACGAGGACGAACATTTGGATGTCCATTCCGAAGTCAGCGAATACGGACCTGAGGACGAAGACGAGGACGAACTGACGAAACCGGCTCCGGAGCCAGCCAAGGCCACTCCGGCAGCTCCCCCACCCCCAGCCGCCGCGCCCGCGAGCGAGGCGCCAAAGAAACCGGTTAAAAAAGCGGCTGCGAAGTCAGCACCGGCAAAACCAGCGCCGGCGAAGTCAGCACCAGCCGCGAAAGCTCCCGTAAAGAAAGCTCCAGCGAAGAAGGCTGCCGCTAAGAAAGCTCCGGCCAAAAAGGCTCCAGCCAAGAAAGCTCCAGTGAAGAAGGCCGCAAAGAAGGCTGCCGTGAAGAAGGCGGCGCCCAAGGCAGCTAAGAAGGCCCCGGCCAAGAAATCCAGGAAAACGGTAAAGAAGGCCAAGAAGGCGGCGAAGAAAGCCAAGAAGGCGCTCTCTAAGAAATCCAAGGGCTCGAAAAAGAAGAAGTAACGATTCACATTCGGGCAGGCGGCTTTTACCAGTCAGCCTGCCCGATGGCCACTGTCACTCCTTTACTTTCAGAACCACGGTTCGGCAGCGCTCGAACAACTCCAGCAGCGCGTCAGCATACTCTTCCGGCGTCTTGGTGGCCTTGCCGGTGAACCCGGTTGCAGTGCCGCCGCCTTTCCCGTATCCCGTGGTCACCGCGACAAACTTCATCAATTCCAGCGCAACCTCATCGCGGCTGCGCGAGGGCCCGCTGTTTGAATGTTCTTCAGCCATATTCTCCTAGTTTAGACTGTCCTGACATCCAATCCTCTCAGCGCGCGATGGAACCGGGGTCGAGCCCTTTGCTGAGATCGAAGACTGCGCCTACTGCTCCTACCGCGCAGGTGCGCCGATCGAGCTTCAGACGCGCGCGAATGCGATAGACCGCTTCGATGCCCGTGCAATGAGCGCCGAGGAAATTCCGGACTCCGAACTCGTGCAGCTTGCCAGCCGTCCAATCCAGCTTTTTGTCATCCAATTCGTAGAGATGAAAGCCGCCCAGCGCCGCATAAACGGGCACGTTACGCACGGACGAGCGCGCATAATCCAATGTATTGATGATTCCGGAGTGACCGCATCCGGATAAGACAATCAACCCACCGGCCGTATTGAACACCAGCGACATGTCCTCGGCGATGGTATCTTCTTTCCATCCGTCGACCGTCTGCATCTCGACGTGCCCACCCCAATTGCGCTCGGGGTACTTGCGCGGCACTGGGCCGGTGAGCCAAACCCCGTTCCACAGCTCGGTGGGATGATCGTATTCGACGAAATGCCCGCCGCTCGACTCGTATTCGCCGCGAGTTTTGAGCATGTAATCGAGCATTCTTCCCTGGTTAGTGCGCCGCGCCGCGAATATTCCCTTTCCGGCGTGGGCCGTGGACAACGCGCGCGGATTATTCTGCATCACGGCGCGCCGCAGAGCCATCAACCCGCCCGTATGATCGTGATGATTGTGGCTCAAAATCACGTCCGTGATGTTGCTCAAGTCGACTTTCAGCTCTTTCGCATTATTCAGCACGGTCTCAGGCCGGTTGCCGGTGTCGAATAGGATGCGGCGCCCGTCAACTTCGACGACGGCCGAAAAGCCCCATTCGCCGATGCCATCATCCGCCGTCAGCATGGTCGAAAGCACCTGTATTCGCAGGGATCGAACCTGATAGGCAGGATCCAACTGCGCCCAGAGAGGCGCCACCGCGAACGCAATGCAGAGGAGAGCGCGCATGCCTTACTGTGCCACAAGAGGACTCGCATCGGTAGAATGATTCTTCGCTCTGACCGATGCCGATCCACGCCACACGACTGATCCGGAAAATGCGAGGCGGGGCTCAGGCGCATTTGCTCGAGTGCGATGACGGGCATTTCTATGTCGTTAAATTCACCAATAATCCGCAGCATCGGCGCATCCTAGTGAATGAATGGATCGCGTCGGTGTTTTTGAATTATCTGCAAATTTCCACGCCCGCCACCGCGATCGTGGAATTATCGCCCGACTTTCTAGGAGCAAATCCGGACATCCACATTCAACTTGGCTCGCGCCGCTTGCCCATCGAGCCCGGCTGGCATTTTGGCTCGCGCTATCCGGGCGATCCCGCCAAGGTCATGGTCTACGATTTCATTCCTGACCTGCTGCTCGACAAAGTCGCGAATCTGAACGAATTCCTGGGGGTCCTGGTCTTCGACAAATGGATCGGGAATGCGGACGCGCGGCAATCCATCTTCTTCCGCGCCAGGCTGCAGCAGTGGTCGCCTTCGGGAGCGAATCACCCTCTCAAGCCGGGCTTCGTCGCCCACATGATGGACCACGGATATGTCTTCGACGGTCCGCACTGGACCTTCAACGATTCACCGCTGCAAGGCCTGTATTTCCGCCCCTCGGTCTATCGCAAGGTCCGATCATTCGACGA
>JBGPSX010000065.1:0-12315 GCA_041490325.1 Bryobacteraceae bacterium
AAAGCCACGCTCATCGCGGGCGCGCAGCGTCTGCCCAAGACCGCGCCCGCGGGCACGATCCTCGACAACGATCAAGGTTTCGGGCGCGTCAACTTGGATCGTTCGATGAAGAAGACGCTCTGCACCGTGGAAGGAACGCCGCTGCAGACCGGCCAGAAGTCCACGACTAGCATCACCGTCCCAGCCGGCGGCGGCAACCTGCGGATCGCGATGGCGTACACCGATTTTCCCGGCGACTCGCTGGTGAACAATCTCAACCTAATTGTCACGGCGCCTTCCGGCACGCGCTACACCGGCAACCAGAAGACTTCGGCCGGGGGAAGCCTCGCCCTCGATTCCACCAACAACGTGGAGGTCGTGGATATAACCAGCGCCGCCGCCGGCAAGTGGACGATCGACGTAGTCGCTTCCAGCGTCAGCCCGGGCCCACAGGATTTCGCGCTGGCGGCGATCCTGGCTTAAGGAGCAGACGGGCAGGTTACACGGGTTTTCTGTCCCTGATGACGTTTTCGCCGGCGCTACCTATAAATGTGAGCAGAGATGTGGACTGCGCTGTGAAGTAGAGTCCACATATGGAGGCTATCCAAGTTGTTCTCGATAAGAAGCTGTTGCAGGCGACCGATCGAGCTGCGCGTCAAACGAAGCGAAGCCGGTCCGCGTTAGTTCGCGATGCCCTTCGAGAGTACCTTTTGAGATTGGAGATCCGAGCCCAGGAAGAGCGCGACCGGGAAGGTTATTCCAGACAGCCGTCGGCGCGGGAGGAGCCCTCCGTGTGGGAAGCGGAGGCCGCATGGCTGGCGGAATAACCAGCGGAAGACGGCCTGCGCGGTGAACCTGCACAGTACGGCTACAGCAGCGTTCGCGAGCAAGTGGCGCAATAGTTCGACGTCGCCTTTGGCACAGGCGTCGAAGAAGACGGCGGCGGTCTTGGATTGCCGCTGCTCGAGCTCGGCCTTCAGGGCACGCCAACTGGGGAAGCCGTGGTCTCGCGCTACGGCCAGGAGAGCTGCTGCGAGCTTGGCCTGTGGGTCGGCACGACGCAGCTCTTGCAATCGATCCTTGGCGAGCTTTCTCAGATATTCGAGCGAAGCGCGCTCGGGGAGTTTTGAATTCGACATAGACGCCTTCCTTCCAATTTTGCCCGGCGTCCGCGTTTCTCGGGCTGGAAGTCAGGGTCTCTGACTGTTGAAAACTTTCACAGGTGGGTTCGACCCTTTACGCGGACCGAAGGCCGCCGTTTCGGCCTTGCGGGAATTGTAACGCAGCAGTCAGTCATACTTGAATTGCGTGAGTGACGAGTCGGCATCGGTTGGGTTATGCGTGAGCTGCGCGCACATGCGCCGGATCACTTCGGATCGCGGGTCGGTGTTTTTTCTGTGTGAGTTATCGAAGACTGATTCCACTTTTCCGAAGTATCCCAGGCTGCCGGTATTGAGCTGTCCTGGGCACGAAGCCCCTGCCTCCGGGCGTTCGCAGGAGTGCGAACGCGGCACGCAAAAGTGCGTGCGCCACGCTGACTAACCGTTTTGGAGTGGGAACGGTCTAAGGTTGGGGAGGGACGGGTATGCTCGAAAGCCTTTGGCAGGATCTGCGGTATGGGGCGCGGCTGTTGCGGCTTAGTCCTGGATTTTTGGTGGTGGCGGCGCTGTCGCTGGCTCTGGGGATTGGCGCTAATACCGCCATCTTCCAGTTGCTGAACGCGGTACGTTTGCGGATGCTGCCGGTCCCGCATGCCGAACAGCTCGCCAAATTGGAGATCGCTAAGAACGAGCATTGCTGTTCGGGCAACTTTTCGAACCGCAACGCCAACTTGACCTATCCGCAGTGGGTCCAGATCCGGGATCATCAGCAGGCTTTTTCGGGTATTTTTGCTTTCGGTGACCAGACCTTCAACCTGGCTGCGGGCGGTGTGGCGCGCTACGCGCAAGGTTGGTTTGTCACCGGCGATTTTTTCAAAACACTGGGTGTTCAAGCGGAACTGGGACGAATGCTGACTGCCGAGGATGACCGCCCAGGCTGCGGGTCGCCGGGCGCGGTGATCAGTTACGCGTTCTGGCAGCGGGAATTTGGCGGGGACGCGCAGGCGGTGGGTAAGAAACTCTCGCTCGACAACCGGCCGGTTGAAGTTTTGGGGGTCGCGCCCGCGGGGTTCTTCGGCGTGGAAGTGGGCCGAAATTTCGATGTAGCGGTTCCGGCCTGCGCGGAACCGTGGATCAACGGAGAATACAGCCATCTGGCCAGGCGGCATCACTGGTGGCTCTCGATCATCGGACGGCTGAAGCCGGGTTGGACCGTGGAACGCGCGGCGGCGCAGGCGAGCGCAATGTCGTCGCAGGTGTTCGAGAGCACTGTGCCTCCGAACTACCGGCCCGACTACGCGAAATACTACGCGCAATACAAGCTCACAGCGATGGCCGCCGGGTCGGGCGTTTCGTCGCTGCGCGAACGATATCAAGAGCCTCTGCTGTTGTTGTTGGGAATCGCAGGTCTTGTTCTGCTGATCGCATGCGCGAACCTCGCCAACCTGATGCTGGCGCGAGCGAGCACGCGGGAGCGCGAGATGGCGGTTCGGATGGCGATCGGCGCGGATCGTGGACGCCTGATCCGCCAGTTGCTGGCCGAGAGTCTGTTGCTGACCGCGATCGGCACGGCAGCCGGAGCGTTACTGGCGCAATTCCTCAGCCGCTATCTGGTGGCGTTTCTGGGGACCCAGGACAACCCGCTCTTCGTGGAACTGGGCGCCGACTGGCGAGTTTTTGCTTTCACCGCGGCGGTAGCGGTGGTCACTTGCATCCTTTTCGGATTGACGCCGGCGCTGCGCGCCACGCGGACCGCTCCGGCGTCGGCGATGCGGGCATCCGGCCGTGGGCTGACAGCGGATCGCAGTAAGTTCGGATTGCGCCGGATGCTGGTGATCAGCCAAGTCGCGTTGTCGCTGGTGCTGCTGGTTGGCGCGTTACTATTCGTGCGCAGCATGCGAAATCTGTTGACGCTGGATCCGGGTTTCCAGGAGAGCGGATTGCTCATTACGGATGTGGGGATCGCGCGACTCAATTATTCCCCCGCGCGGCGTGCCATTTTTTACCGCGATGTGCTGGATCGGCTGCGAGCCACGCCGGGCATCGAGCAGGCGGCCAGTGCGGGAATCGTGCAAGTTAGCGGCAGTGGCTGGAATGATTCAATTGAATTTCTGGGGCAGGCCAAGCAGGATCACATGGTTCCTTGGTTCGATCGCGTGACTTCGGGCTATTTCCGTACGATGGGGACGCCGATTCTGGCGGGGCGCGACTTCGACGATCGTGACACGTTGTCTTCGCCCGAGGTGGCGCTGGTGAATCAGGAATTCAGCCGGAAGTTTCTGAACGGCGCGAATCCGATCGGCAAGCAATTTCGCATTCTGGCGGGGCCGGGCGAGACGCAGCACGTGTTTCAAATCGTGGGCCTGGTGAAGAACTCGAAATATACGAACCTGCGTGAGGACTTTAAGCCGATTGCGTTTGTAGCCGCGAGCCAGGAGAAAGAGCCGGATCTGGGGACGCACTTCATTGTCCGATCCAGTCTTTCGCTGGGCGCGTTGATGCCGGCGGTGAAGCGAGCCGTGCTGGAGCAGAGTCCGGAAGTCTCGATTCAATTCCAGGTATTTCGAACGCAGGTGCGGGACTCGCTGTTGCGCGAGCGGCTGATGGCCACTCTGTCGGGATTCTTCGGCGGTCTGGCGGTGGTGCTGGCGACTATTGGCTTGTATGGCGTGATTTCCTATATGGTGGCGCGGCGGCGGAATGAGATAGGCATTCGGATCGCGCTGGGTGCGAATCGGGGGAATGTGCTGAATCTGGTGTTGCGTGAAGCCGGGATGCTGTTGGCTGCCGGACTGGTGATTGGGACCGGGCTTGCGATTGCGGTTGGACGGACTGCCAGTTCGCTTTTGTTTGGGTTGAAGGCGGAGGATCCTACTACGATTGGGCTTTCGGTGGTTTTGTTGGCCGTGGTGGCGGCTGTGGCTAGTTTTGTTCCGGCGCTGCGGGCGGCGAGAGTGGAGCCGATGACGGCGTTGCGGGAGGAGTAATTACTAAGGGCGTCCCCATGAGTGGGGACGCGGCACGCTGAAGCGTGCGCCACATTGCTACTCGCAGCGCAGGGCGCGGATCGGGTCGAGCCTTGCGGCTCGTCTCGCTGGGAGGTAACTCGCGGCGGCGCTGATTGCTAGTAGGATCGCGGGAACCATGACGTAGTTGCTCAGGTTGAAGGTTCCAACGCCTAGGAAGTTGGCGGCTACTGCTGGAGTTAGAGCGGCTACCAAGATGCCGCCGATTGCGATTCCCGCTGTGGCCAGAATTATTCCTTGGCGAAGGACCAGGCGCAAAACATCTGTGCGGCTGGCGCCGATCGCTATGCGGACGCCGATTTCGGCGGTGCGGCGGCTGACGGAGTAGGAAATCAAACCGTACAATCCGGCCGTCGCTAGAATCAGGCCAATGAATCCCATGGCTGCGATCATCTGGAGGTACGTCAGCCACGTTCCCGTGGCGCGATTCTCGTAAAGCGACGCTACGGTTCGCAGATTGTAGATGGGGAGATTCGCGTCGAGCTTGTGAACCACGTTACGCAGTGATGTCGCCAGCGCGGAAGGATCGCCGTGGGATTGCACGATCAGCGTCATGCGTGTGCGCCGGCGCTGTTCGTAGGGCAGATACACATAGGGCGCGGGCGATTCGTTGACGATCAGATACGGTCCGGTCTTCGCGACGCCGACCACTTCGGCCGCGGGGCTGTCGGCTCGTTCCAGGCGGAGGAGCTTGCCGATGGCGTTCTGGTTAGGCCAGTAAGTCTTGGCGAACTGGTCGTTCACGATGGCGACGAGTGGAGTGCCCATTCGATCAGAGGCGGTGAAGGCGCGGCCGCGCAGGATCTCAACGTTCATGGTGTTGAAGTAGCTGTCATCGAACACGCCGCCGAAGACGGTGACTTTCTCCTGGCCCTTTGGAAACTGGTAGCCTTCGGGAACAACGGCGAGCGTAGTCTGAGTGGGCGAGAGCGGTATTGACTCCGCCATGGCCACGGATCGAACACCGGCGAGCGAACGGGTGCGATCGGCGAGACTCCGATAGAAATCGTAGGTGTGCTCGGGAGAATAGTGCCGCACGGAAGGATTGACTTCCATGCTGATCAGATGATCGGTTCGAAAGCTGGGCTGGATGGTGAGCATCTTCCGGAAGGCATCCAGAAACATTCCGGTGGCAACGAGCAGCACCATTGCGAACGCGATTTGACCAACCACGAGCGCGTTGCGTCCCAACAATCGCCGGCGCGTGGAGATCGCTTCGCCGCCCGACTTGAGCGCCGGTACGAGGTCGGCGCGTACGGTTTGAAATGCGGGCGCGAGACCGAAGAACAGGCAACTCGCGAGCGCGGCCAGCAGGCTGAACAGCATGACTCGCGTATCCAGTTGCACGCCTAGAACGAACGGGATGTCGCTGGGCACGTTCAACGTTCCTAGAAATGCGATGCCGCCGTAGGCGACCAGCACGCCGACTGCGCCGCCGAGCAATGCGACGATCAAACTCTCGGTCATCAACTGTCTGACGAGACGGAGGCGGCTGGCGCCGATTGCGAGGCGGACGGCGATCTCGCGGCTGCGGGCGCGCGCGCGGGCGAGCAGGAGACTGGCGACGTTCGAGCAGGCGATGATCAACACCAGTCCCACTAATCCCATCATCGTCGTTATCAATCCGACCTGGCGCGGCGTTTGCAGAATACGCGTCTCCATTTCCGTGCGCACGGCGGCGCGGCGGTTGTGATTCGTCTTCGGGTATGCGGCCTCCAGATTTTGGGCGAGCGTGGATAGTTCGGCCTGGGCGGACTCGCGAGAGGCGTCTGGATGCAGCCGCCCTTTCACCGTCAGTTCGTGGCGTGCTCGGTTCTCGAGCGGATCATCGGCGCCATCCAAACGGCGCCAGGTGGACAGTGGGACGTAGATGGATGGTCGAACGAAACGATCGAGGCCGGTGAAAGATACGGGGGCAACGCCGATGATGGTGAATGCGACTCCGTTCAGGCGCAGGCTTCGCCCGACGACAGATGCATCGCTCTGGTATTGGTTCTTCCAATAGTCGTAGGCGAAGATCGCGACCGGATTGCCGTTGGCGTTGGCTTCTTCGGGCAGGAAGGTGCGGCCGTAAGCGGGTGCGACGCCGAGCGCTCCGAAATAGTTGTCGCTGACCAGAATGCCGAGGCGCATCTGCGGCGGCTCCGAAGTGGTCGAAGAAGCGCCGAGGGGAATCAATCGATAAGCGACCAGGCCTGCGAACGAATGATTCTTCTCGCGCAGATCGAGGTAATCGGGATAAGACATTCCTTCACCGGGATTGCCGGGCGTGGCGTTGCTGACGGTCAGAACTTCAGAAGGGCTGGAGACGGGCAACGGGCGCAGGAGCAGAGCGTCGGCAAAACTGAAAACGGCGCTATTGGCGCCAATGCCGAGCGCTAGCGAGATCACGGCCACTGCAACGAAGCCGGGCTGATTACGGAGCGCGCGAAAGGCGTAGCGGAAGTCTGCCAATATGCCGTCAAGCCACGTCCAACTCCAGGTTTGCCTCGCATTCTCGGCGGCTAGCGTCAAGTTGCCAAGTTCGCCGCGCGTCGCCATGCCCGCCAGCGATTCGAGCTCCTCCCGCATTTCCCGCTCTTGCGCGCGCCGCTGCGGTGGCCAGAGCAACTTGAGTTTCCGCCAGATCATCCCTTGACCTCGCGAGGAGCGGGCCCCATCACTCGCCCGATGGCGTGCACGAACTCAGTCCACTTGGAGTGTTCGCGCGTCAGGTGCTTCCGGCCCGCGGGCGTGAGCCGGTAGGTTTTGGCGCGGCGGTTATGCCCGGACGTTTCCCACTTGGAGGCGATCCAGCCTTGCAGCTCGAGGCGTTTGAGCGCCGGGTAGAGCGAGCCGAATTCAATCTCGAGCGCGTCGCGGGAGGTGGAACGAATCGCTTTGGCTATTCCATATCCGTGCAGTGGGCCGAGGCCGAGGGTCCGGAGCACTAACATGTCGAGGGTGCCTTGCAGCAGATCCATATAGAGATAGTCTATATGAAGACGAACTATATGACAAGGGTTGATTGTGAAAGTTTGCTGAGACTTCTTGGTGGCGATGCGATTTTACAAATAGACCAACAAGTTTGATAAGATTCACGCATTGCGAGGCGCTCCATCCAGGCAAGGAGCGCTCCTCGATCAAGTAGTGCCTTCATGTGGAGGTAATTGAATGTATCGGGCATCGAGAGCCATTGTGTCATTGTGCGCGCTAGCAGCATTTGCATTCGGGCAGAAACCTGAAGATATTGTTCGCGAATCATCGCGAATCGTCGCGGACATTCAAAAGGGCATCAGTGTGATTCCGCCGGCGATTCTTGAACGCTCCGAGTGCATTGGTGTGATCCCAGGGATCTCCAAGGCCGCCTTCGCCCAGGAGCGTGAAAGGGCGAACGGCGTCATTAGTTGCGCGACAGACAAAGGTTGGAGCGCTCCGCTGTTTTTTCGCGCTGAAGGCGGCTCCTTAGCGTCCTCCCGGGAACAAGCATTTGTGTTTCTTGTCATGAAAGAAAAGATGCGCGATCAAATCACAGAGTCAAAATTCACCATCGGCGTGGAAGCGATGGCAATGGCTGGTCCGGTAGGCCGGGACGTGTCATCGCAAACCGACGCGTTGTTAAGTGCTCATGTGCTCTCCTATTCATTTTCCCGAGGCGTCCTTGCAGGCGCATTGCTGGAGGGAGCCCTGATTCGAGTCGACCGGCAGGACAACTGGGCATTGTACGGCCGATCGACCAGCCCTAAATCCATTCTGGACGGGGACATTCCAATCCCAGTAAATTTTCAAGCCCCGCCATTTCCACCAATCCCTCCTCCGCCGAAGCGCCGGAGAAGGTGACCAGACGGTGGTGATCAATGCCTAGCGGGACTGGAGTCACTAAGACAAAAGAGGTAATGGAGATTGTTCAGGCGCTGGCAACGGTCATTGCCTTTATCGTCGACGGAGTATGGACATATCGCCTGTTTATTCAGCAGCGGCAAGAACAACCCAGACTCAAAATCGAACATAAGATTTCGCAGCAGCGATTGCCGAGCGGCCAGACGTTACTTTCCATTGACGAAGTACTTTCGAATCCCGGGACAACGCTGGTCACGCTGCATGACAGCGACACACGCATAATTCGCGTATTTCCGCTTCCGTCCGGCATCACGAAGGAAGAAATGAACGGTCCACAGCAGTTGCCTGAAATCGTTCGCCGGCCGGACAAGTGGCCAGTTTTGAGGTATGCTCAACGCCAGTTCCCAGACGGAGATCGGGTGTTAGAGCCGGGAGAAGAGGACCAACTGCACGCAGAGTTCATGTTACCCACGGAAATACAAGTCGTATGCGTAGCTAGCCACGTAACCAATCCAAAGAATCCGAAGCTCGGCTGGCAACGAATCACGATATATAACATCAGTGAACCCTTAGTAAAGAAGGAAGAACAAAAGAGAGCACAGAAGCCTTGATCGTTCACTGACTACTGCTGGCGGAGCGCCACGTATGGGTCGATTCGAGTGGCGCGCCGGGAGGGGATCCAGCACGCAATGGAAGCAATCAGGACGACCAGAGCGACGGCGGCGGAGATGAGCGCGGGGTCGATGGATGCGAGACCATACAGCGCACTGCGTAAGGCTTGGACCAGGATCAACGCCGATGCGAGGCCGATGGCCACGCCGATACCGGCGAGCAGCATTCCTTGGCGGAACACCAGGGCTTGAACCTGATGCGGCGCGGCTCCCAGCGCGATCCTTACGCCAATTTCCTGCGTTCGCAAAGACGTAACGAAGGAGATGACGCCGTAAATTCCGGCTGCGGACAGTAACAAAGCCAAGCCAGCGGTGGTGGCGAGCAAGGTCATGATGAAACGGCGATCGGCGACCGAATCGGCGATGAAGCTTGACAGTACGGCGCTGAGGAATACCGGTTGTTTGGGATCCACGGTGGCGACTGCTTTTCGAATGGCTTGGGAAAGCTGGGCTCCGGGCGCGTTACTGCGGGCGACGAGAAATGAGCTGGCCTGGAGGGCTCCGGCGCCGTAATACAGCTCCGGTCCAACGGGATCATCCAAGGCCGCATGGCGCGTGGTCCTAACAACTCCGACGACTTGTTTCCATACTCTGGTGGCGTTTTGTGAACAGTTTAGGCAGACGCGTTTTCCCAAGGGGCTCTGGCCCGGCCAAAGACGCTGGGCGGCGATATCGTTCACGATGGCGGTGTTGTGCGACGCGTCCATATCCTCGTCGCGAAACAAGCGACCGTCCAACAGCTCGATTCCCAATGTTTCGAGATAGCCGGGGCTGACTTTGTCGACATCGGCAAGAAGGAGCGCGTCCTGCGGCCGATCTCCGGCTTCGGATGTCCCGATGATGCCCCCGTTTCTTTCGCCGCTGAAAGGCAGAGCATCGACGAGGCCGGCCGATTCGACGCCCGGCAGAGCGCGAACGGAATTGAGAATTCCGCGAAACAGGCTTGCTCGCTGGCTGAGATCCTTGTAGCGATCGCCGGATGGAATGATGATGGACGCAAGCACACGATCGGCTTCGAAGCCGGGACTAGTTCGAATCAGGCGCGCGAAGCTCACGGCCAAGAGCGCACCGACTACAACGAGCGCGACCGCCACGGCGACCTCACCAATCACCAGCGCCGAGCGCAAGCGGTTTCGGGATCCGCCTGCCAAGCCGCGTGTTCCCGATTCGCGCAGAGATAGCGCTGGATCGCGCCTTGCAGCACGCACCGCCGGAGCGATACCAAAGAGAATGCCGTTGAGCAGCGAGACGCCGAGCGTAAAAGCAAAGACCAACCAATCGGGCCGGGTTTCCGCGAGTCGCGGTATCGTCAGTGGCGAGATCGCGGGAAGGAGGTTCCAGGCTACGACTGTCAGAGCGTAACCAGCCAATCCGCCTGCGACCGCCAGCACGCAGCTCTCCGTCACGAGCTGTCGAACGATGCCTGCGCGACTCGCTCCTAGCGCCAAGCGAATCGCGATCTCGCGTTGCCGGCCCAAGGCGCGCGCCAGCAGCATGTTCGCCACGTTCGCGCAGCCGATCAACATGAACAGCAGCACGGCGCCGAACAGTAGAAGCAGAGCCCGGTCGGTGGACCCAATGGTACGGTCGCGCAGCGACATAAGGTGCAGGGAGCGGCTGGTGTTGCCGACCGGATATTGGCGCGACAGCGTTTGACTGATGGTCTGCAAATCCTGCTCGGCCTGGCTTTCAGAAAATCCCGGCCTCAGACGAGCCACGGCGCCGTATCCGGACTGATTGCGATTGAGTGTAGCCGCATCCACGCCGAGGGGCGCCCAGAAATCCATGTGTCCGGAGGGGGTGCGGACAGTGGTGGCAATACGCATCGGAAAATCGAAAGCCGGCGGCATCACGCCGATGATGACGCAGGGGTGCCCATTCACCTCGATGGATCGACCGATGACATTGTGGCCGGAGTTGAATCGGCGTTGCCACACTCGATAGCTGAGAATAATTTCGTGGTCGTGTCCGGGACGATCCTCTTCAGGGAGGATGTTGCGGCCGAGCATGGGCGTAACTCCCAGGGCGGGGAGCAGGTTGGCGGAAACTTTCAATCCAAAGAGAGCTTCGGGAGGCGCGCTTCGATCGAGGCTGAGGTTGAAGAGGGCGTAGCTGTAGACGCCGACGTTCTGGAGAGTACGGCTGGTCCTGGTGACGTCCTGCATGTCCTGCCAAGACACCCAATCCCAGCGCGATTTGCCGCCCGTGGCATAGTCGGTGCGGAGCTGCACCAGCTCATGCGGCCTGGCGAACGGCAGGGGATCAATCAGGACCGACTTCACTGCCGCGAAAACAATTGCCGTGGCGCCGACGGTGATGGCGATGGAAAGCAGGGCGACGGCGGTGAGCCCCGGCGTTCGCCATAAGAGTTTAATGGCTTGCCGGAGATCCTTCGCCGTCGACATGGGGTTGGTTTTACTTGGCGAGCGCTCGCGCGGCCGACAATGCCGCTTCGTAATTGGGATGCTCGGCGACTTCTTTCACGTATTCGACATGCTTTAAAGTGTCGTCTTTGTCGAGCACGAAGATGGCGCGGCTCTCGATGCGAAGATCTTTGATCAGAGTGCCATAATGTTCGCCGAAGGATCCGCCGCGGTGATCGGAAAGCATTTTGACCTTGTCGACTCCAAAGGCGCCGCACCAGCGCTTTTGGGCGAAAGGCAGGTCCATGCTAATGGTGTAGATTTCGACGCCAGGCAACTGCGCGGCTTCCTCATTGAAGCGCTTGGTCTGGGCGTCGCAAACCGGCGTGTCGAGTGAAGGCACCACGCTGAAGATCCGTACGTTTGGCCCCGTGGTTTTGAGATTCACGGGTTGCAGCGCATCGCTGACCACGTCAAAATCGGGCGCTTTCTCGCCGGCCTTCAGTTCGGGTCCGACTAGCGTCAGAGGCCTGCCTTTCATCGTTGTGGCTCCGGGTCTTTCCATCCATCCTCCTGAGATTTTAGTTTTAAGTTCCACTCATTGTAGCAATTCATCGAACTTTGAAAGCTGATTTGTTGGAAGCTCGCAGGCGTAGTTCTGACAGACGTAGGCGGTGGTTTGGCCATCGATGGATTGCATCGCTTCAGATGCCGGGAAGAACTGAGCCAGGCGCCGGCGTGTGTCGTCGGAATCGATCAACAAAGTGATGGTATGGGGCAGAAAGCGCGCGCGGAGCGAGTGCAGGAAGGCACGGGTCTGCTGGTTGTCGCGATGGCCCGCCAGCACGACTTCACGGCGCTTGGATTCGGAATAATCGAGCGCGACCAGCATCTGCGGCATGGCGATTGGTTGAGAGTTGATTTTCGGCGACATAGCGCGCAGGGTGCGTTCGGCGGCTTCGCGAAAAACGGCGCGATCCGTGATGTGCGCGAGGCGAAGAAGGTCGAGCAACGCGATGGAGTTTCCCGAGGGCTCGGCGCCATCGTAGTCGTCTTTCATTCTCAGAATGAGACTGCCGTCGCCCGCCGGCGCACTGAAGAACGCGCCGTTCGGGTCTTCGAACAGCTCGAGCATCTTGCGGCCCAGGCTCATCGCCAATTCGATATGGGCGGGATTGAAGTCGGCTTCGTACAGATCGAGTAGCGCCGCCGTCAAGAAGGCATAGTCGTCGAGAAATCCGTGAATGGCGGCTTGGCCGTCGCGGTATCGGCGGAGGAGTGTGCCCGAGCCGGCGTCGTACATCTTCGATAGGACGAATTGCGTGGCTCGCTGCGCGGCCGCAAGGTAGCGCGGTTC
>JBGPSX010000066.1:0-12243 GCA_041490325.1 Bryobacteraceae bacterium
CGGCTAAGTTCATTCGCTATCCCGGAAATTTTCACGGAGGCTGGCCGCCGTGGGACATGGTGCATCGCTACTATTACGAACTTCAATGGTGGCGTCAGTACCTGTAATGAGCGGGCGTCAGGCAGTCCGCTGGACGCGGCGCCAAGCCCGATGGACCCAAAAAATGGCGATACCGGCTGCCGCGCCGATCGCTGTGTCGCGTGCCTCGCGCAGAGTGCTGTTCGAGAGCAGCCACAAGGCCAGCGCCATGCCGAGAAACGCGATCGCAATTCCCGCCGGCATCAGAAATCCGGCCGGGGGCGCGTCAGCGCGGCGTCGAAAAACCGGAAGCGCACCGCAAGTGGCAAAGTATGTCACCAATCGCGAAATGGTGCTGAGCGTCACCAGCGTGATGAACGTCCCCGAGAGCGTGAGCGCCAGCATGACGGCGGTGGTCGCAACGACAGCCGGGATCGGCGTGCGAAACCGTGGATGGATGAATGCGGCGATAGGTGGCAAGTCCCCTCGCTCTCCCATCGCAAACAGAATTCTTGACGCGGCTAGGATGAGCACATTCAAATTGCCAGCGAGCGAAATGACGATCCCGACCGTGATCATGGCCGCTCCTCCCCGGCCGAGAAACTGTGCCGCCGCGTCCGCCAGCGGGCGTTGCGACGTTGCCAGGGCCGGGAGAGTGCCGATGCAAACAACCTGGATGAACACATAAAACGTCATCACCGTCGCCATGCCGATGAGAAGAGCGGCCGGCAAGTCGCGCTGCGGATTGCGGATTTCTCCCGCCGGAATCACGGCCATCTCAAATCCCGTGAACGCATACACCAGCAGCAACACGGCCTGCGAGAATGATCGATAAACCGGCGCGACGCTGAACGAGAAAGCCGCCGGATTGAGGAAGAAGAGTCCGGCGATGACGAAAACCGCGAGTGGAATCAGCTTTCCGATCGCAAACACGTTGCTGGCATCCGCAACCAGGCGCACCCCTCTGACGTTCAGCACCGTCAAGGTCCCGATCATCGACGTTAAGATGACAGCGCGCGGAATGCCCGCATTGGCGCCCGGGAAAAATAAATCGAGATAGGCCGGAAGCAGGGAGCAGTTTGCCGAGAATGAAGTGATGCGAGCGATCCACACCAGCCACCCCACTGTGAAGCCAACTGTGGGGCCGAACGCCTCACGAGCGTAGAGAAACGGTCCGCCGCTGCCGGCGAAACGGCTGGCTACTTCGGCGAAACTCATCACCAGAACGGCGACGCACAGTCCGCAGGCTCCGAACGCGAACACGCTGTAGTCGCCAGCCAACGCGAACGCTTTGGATGGCAGCCCGAAGATGCCGGCGCCGATCACGCCATTGAGAACCACCGATACGACGTCCCAGCGTCCAATCGAGCGAGCCAGTCCGGGAGTTGAGCCCGCTGTCATAGGCAATAGCGTAAGGTATCAGATTTCACTCGGGGCCTCGGCCGAATGCGACAATGAACGTGATTTGATCGATCCAGACACCAGTATCGGCGGCGTTGAGGCGCGCTTTCCCCAAACGCATTGGTCGCAAATCGTCCAGGCTGCGGGCGCCAATAGCGCGGCGCGCGAGGCATTGATCATCGCTTACTGGAAACCCATCTACAAGTACCTGCGTATCCAATGGAAATGTTCGAACGACGACGCCAAGGATTTTACTCAAGGCTTTCTGGCGCGCGCTCTCGAACAGGACTTTTTCACAGGTTACGATCCGGCGAAAGCCCGATTCAGAACCTACCTTCGGGCGTCGCTCGACCATTTCATGACCAACGCCGGGAAAGCGGGAGGCCGGCTCAAGCGATCGAGCGGAGCGCCAGTACTGTCGCTGGATTACTCTGCTGCGGAGAACGAGCTGAGCGCCGATCCACCGGATCCCGCCGAGTCGATCGAGGAATATTTCCAGGCCGAGTGGGTGCGGCAGGTTTTCGCAGTCGCTGTCGAGGAATTGCAGCGTGACTACGCCGCGCGCGGCCGCGAGACTCGCTTCGCCATCTTTGCCCGCTACGATCTGGATGAAGATTCGCACCAGCTCACCTACGACCAGTTGGCTGCCGAATTCGCTATTCCGGCGGCGAACGTCACCAACTGGCTCGCGGCCGCGCGCCGTGATTTTCGCCGCTGCGTTTTGGAACAAGTCCGGAGAATGACCGCCGATGAGCGCGAATTCAGGAATGAAGTGCGCGCTCTGCTTGGAATCGACGCGTGACGGACAAGACCGTAGCCCATTTGCGAGAGGTCATCCGTGAGCCTGAGCTGGCGCACGGGCGTTATCGTGCGCTGGACCAGATCGGCCGGGGCGGCATGGGCACCGTCTATCGCGCCGAAGATGCCGAACTCGATCGTGAAGTCGCGCTGAAGGTGCTGAAAGCCGAAAGCGAGATGGCGGTGGAACGAATGCGGCGCGAAGCCCGAATCCTGGCGCGACTGGAACATCCTGGTATCGTTCCAATTCACGATGTCGGCATTCTGGATGACGGGCGCGCTTTCTATGTCATGAAACTGGTTCGCGGCCAGCGCTTGGATCGCTACCAGGCCGGCGCGCATTCCATGACCGACCGGCTGCGCTTGTTTGCCAGACTATGCGAACCGATTGGCTTCGCCCATGCCCGCGGCATCGTACATCGAGATCTGAAGCCGGAGAATGTCATGGTGGGGGAATTCGGCGAAGTGCTGGTACTCGATTGGGGCGTCGCAAAAGTCGCGGGTGAAGCGGAAACGATCGCGGTAGCCGGTACTCGCGCCTATATGGCGCCCGAACAGGCCGCCGATCCCGGGTGCGTCGACGCGCGCGCGGACGTCTACGCGCTCGGCAAGATTCTGAGGTTTCTCATCGAAGCCGATGGAGCTCCCAAACCGTTGCTGGCTATTTGCGCGCAGGCTACTGCCGAAAAACCAGGCAATCGTTACCAGAGCGCCCTTGAACTGAGTCGCGATGTCGAGCGCTTCCTTGACGGTCTCGCAGTTGATGCATACCCGGAAACGTTGGCCGACCGGGCGTATCGATTCTACGCAAAATACAAGCTTCTCATTGCATTGATCGTGGCCTATCTGGTCATGCGAGGTGTCATAATTTTGTGGACCAGGCATTAACTACCGCTCCCTGCGGTCACGGCTCGGCTAGAGGTTGTATCGTTAAACGACCGACACGCTTCAGGCGACCGAAACGCTTCACTCTGAGCCGTGACTGAAAGGAGCGGTTTTAGTGATTTCTTCATCATTCGGTTAAAGGATTTTCCCTCGGCGTTGTATGGAAGACCAGGAGACGAACTATGAACAAACTTTTGCTGGGATTGTTACTGGGAGGATTCCTGGGTATTTTTGACGGCCTGACCGCTTGGTTTACACCGGAGGCGCGGTCTCAACTGGTCGGGATCGTAATCGGGTCGACCATCAAAGGCATGCTGGCGGGAGTCGCGGCCGGCTATTTCGCGAAGAAGGTAAACTCGCTGCCGATCGGGATTCTGTTCGGGCTGGGCGTCGGCTTTCTACTGGCCTGGGGCGTGGCCGCGATGCAGCCCGCTGGCCAACATCACTATTTCGAGATCATACTTCCAGGCAGTATTTTGGGCGCCGTAGTCGGATTCGCGACGCAAAAGTATGGACAAAGCCCGGCCTGAGATAACCTCGGTCATACTGCGGGAAAATAGAATCATCCATGCACAGGCTGGCAGTTTCGATCTGGGTCGCTTTCGGTTTGTGGGCGCAGGAAGATCGAGGCGTGCAACTCGCCCTGGATGGCCAGTGCAAAGAAGCGCTGCCTTTGCTCGACGAAGCCATGCGCAACCCCGGGTACAAGATCGAGTTCAAGCGTACCGTCAGCCTGGCCGGGGTGCGCTGTTCGATGCTGATGAATCGACAAGCCGACGCCATGAGTTTCCTGTCGTGGCTCCAGCAGGCTTACCCGAAGGATGCTGAAGTTCTTTTTCTGGCTGTTCATGTTTTTTCGGACTTGAGTCTGCGCAATTCTCAGGAACTGATGAGCGTAGCGCCGGAGTCGCCGCTGGTGATTCAGCTCAACGCTGAGAATTTCGAGAAGCAAGGTGACTTGAAGAAGGCGATTGCCGAGTATCGGATCCTGCTGCAGCGTGTTCCCAACATGCCTGGAATTCACTACCGGATCGGCGGTTTAACGCTCGCGCAGACTGCGACGGCGACCAGCGCAGCCGAGGCACGCAAGGAGTTCGAAGCGGAATTGAAGGGCAATCCGCAGAGCGCGGGCGCTGAATATTACCTGGGCGAACTGTTGCGTCAAGGCGACAAGTTGCCGCCAGCGATCGAACATTTCAAGCGTGCGACCCAGTTGAATCCCGGATTTGCGGACGCTTTTTTCGGACTCGGCCGTTGCCTGCTCGACTCCGGCAAGACCGAGGACGCGATCAGCCCGCTTGAAACTGCCAGCGGCCTCGCTCCAGAGAATCCGACCATGCACCTGTCGCTTGCGACGGCCTATCAGCGCGCCGGCCGAAAAGAAGACGCGGCGCGTGAGTTCGCCGCTCAGAAAAAGACTTCTGAACTATTGAACGCTAATACGAAGACACTGCGGAAAAATGTATCGGGCGCTGGCAATACTCAGAAGTAGCTTGCTGGCGGCCGCGGCACTGATGGCGCTTTCGGCATTTCCCCATTTCACAAACATCGCTCCGCGGTCGAAGTTTTCGTATGTCACGAACAACGACTTGTCGCCGCGAAAATACTTCGCTCAGCCGATCTGCGGCGGCACCGCGGTGTTTGATTTCGATCACGACGGCAAGCTGGACATCTTTTTCACCAACGGCGCGAAGCTGCCGCAACTCAAGAAGACCGGGTCGGCATTTTACAACTGCCTGCTCCGCAATCGCGGCGATGGGACGTTCGAGGACGTAACCAAGAGGGCCGGACTCCTCGGTGAAGACCTGGGATACAACACCGGCGTCGCGGCTGGCGATTACGACAACGATGGCTACGAGGATCTGTTCGTCTGCGCCGCCGGCCGCAATAGGCTGTATCACAACAACGGCGACGGCACTTTTACCGACGTCACGCTGCAATCTGGAATCGACAAGCCTGCCGGCACGATGAGCATCGGCGCGGCCTGGTTTGACTACGATAACGACGGGCTGCTCGATCTAGTCGTGTCCAACTACACGCTATGGACTCCGCAGACAGACAAGCGCTGCAGTGCGGCGGGAGTGGAATATTACTGCGATCCGAGGCTCCACTACGAGCCTGTTCCTCACCGGCTCTATCACAACCTTGGACACGGCAAGTTCGAGGACGTCACCGTGAAATCGGGCTTCGCGCGCTCGCCGGGAAAAGGCATGGGAATTTCGATCGCCGATTTCAATGACGACGGCTGGCAGGATGTTTTCATCGCCAACGATACAGAAGCGAATTCGCTCTTCATCAATAAGGGCGATGGCACGTTCGAAGAACAGGGCCTGCAATTCGGCGTGGCCTACGATGAGACCGCGAAAGCAGTCTCTTCGATGGGGAGCGATGCCAATGACTACAACAACGACGGCCGCGTGGACATTTTCTACAACAATCTGATGGGTCAGATTTGGGCGCTGTTTCAGAATGCCGGTGACTCGTTCCGGTATTTTTCCGCGCAATCGAAGCTGCGTCAGTTCAGTGCGCCCTATTCTGGCTGGAGCGCGGGCTTCATCGATTTCGACAACGACGGGTGGAAGGATCTGTATTCCGCCAACGGCGATGTGGACAACATCAAGCCCAATGCGCGCCAGCACGACACGATGTTTCGGAACACGGGAGCCGGCGGATTTGAAGACGTGTCCGCTCAAATGGGTCGCGACTTTCTGCGCACCGGCTTTCAGCGCGGGTCTGCCTTTGGTGACTTGAACAATGACGGGTTCCCGGACATCGTGGTCACGTCGCTGAACGAGCAGCCGCGAATCCTCATGAACTCGGCGGATAGCGGAAATCATTGGCTGGCGCTCGAACTGGTTGGCCACGCGAGCAATCGCGACGCGATCGGCGCGAAGGTGAAGCTCACCACAGGTTCCGGCCGCCTGCTCTACAATCGCGTATCGGTGAGCGTGGGCTTCATCTCATCGAGCGACAAACGAGTGCATTTCGGCCTGGGCGGCGAATCGATAATACGGACTGTGGAGATTCGCTGGCCGCGCGGCGCGACGCAGCAAATCGGTAATCCGAAAGCCGATCAGTTCCTGAAGATCGACGAGCCTCACTGATGGGAGGTCGCGGTAGACTGCGACTTGCTCGGATATTTAGGCCTGGAGGGCAGCTTCGGATATTTTTCGAGTCCCTTTTTCGCCAGCTCGATCGCCTTTTCCAGTTGTGGGTCGTGGCCGGAAACTTCGAGATCCGGACGCTGCTCCACCACGTAATCCGGGTCGACGCCGTGATTCTCGACGATCCAGTGACCGCCCTTCTCCGGCGACCAGAATGCGAACTCCGGCGCGGTCACGTTACCGCCGTCCATAAGAGGAATGCCGCGGCCGATGCCCACCAGGCCGCCCCAGGTTCGAGTGCCAACGACCGGGCCGATTTTCTCCTGCTGGAAGTACCACGGGAAAGCGTCGCCTCCCGAGCCTGCTAGTTCGTTCACGATCATGACCTTGGGTCCATAGATGGCCGCGGCCGGGTATTGCTGATCCTTGCCGTCGCGCGGAGAAAGGAAATTGAGCAGGCGGCGTCCTAGTTTTTCGGTGAAGAAATCCGGGATAAACCCGCCGCCGTTGTAACGCTCGTCGATGATCAGTCCATCCATCCCGATTTGTCCAGTGAAATATTTGTCGAACATGATCAGACCGTTGACCGCGGTATCGGGGACATGCATGTAGGCAATGCGGCCGTTGGTGGCTTCTGAAACCAGCCGGCGGCGCGACTCGACCCAGTCGTAGTAACGGAGACCGCTTTCGTTCGCGACTGTTTTGACGGAAATCTCCCAGGCGCCTTGATCGGACGGCCTATCGTTGATTTTGAGCGTGACCACTTTTCCGGCCATGTTCTCGAAGAACGAATCGGGATTCGCGGGCGGGCGCACCGTTGCGCCATTGACCGCGATCAGATAGTCGCCCTGCTTCACCTTGAGACCGGGCTCGGTCAGAGGGGAGCGCGTGGTTTCATCCCAATTTTCGCCGCGATAAATCTTGGCTAGTTTGTAATAGCCGTTGTCGAGCGCATAATCGACGCCTAGCAGACCAGTGCCGACCTGCTTGCGCGCTGGCACGTCGCCGCCTCCGACGTAGGTGTGGGAGGTACTGAGCTCGGCGATCATCTCGCCGATGATGTAGTTCAAATCGCTGCGATGAGCGACCCAGGGCAGAAGCGCTTCATAGCGCTGGCCCAGCATCTTCCAATCCAGGCCTGCCATGGCCGGGTCCCAATAGAAATCGCGTTCTACGCGCCAGGCCTCGTGGAAAATCTCCTTCCATTCCTCGCGCGGGTCCACGCGAACCTGAAGCGTGGCAAAGTTAAGCTTTCCGTCACCCACCTTCTTGCCGGGCGCGGCTTCAATGATTCCGATGTTGTCGCCACCGGCGCGATAGATGACTTTCTTGCCGTCGCGGTCCAGATCGTAGTTGCCGATCGCGGTGAGCAGCACTTTGTCCTCGCGCTTGACGACGTCGTACATATGCAGTGTTGCCGTGGGTCCGGGCGGGTTGGGACGGCCAAACTGGGTGACCTCGATCGGCTGCGAGAGGAAGAAGATCTTCTCCTTGCGGGCTTCGAGCCGCGAGTAGATAGCAGGCGGGACGGGAACTTGGACGATTCGCAACGCGATCTCCTCCAGGTCCACCTGGATCGGCTTCACGTCGGCTTTCTTGTCCGCAGGTTTTTCGTCGGATGACTTGGCGTCGGCGGTCTTGCTCTCAGCGGACGCCTCCTTGGCTTCGGGCTTCTTGTCAGCATCCGATTTCTTGTCAGCGTCGGGCTTCTTGTCGGCGTCTGCTTTCTTGGCCTCGTCCGCATCTTTCTCGTCGTCGCTTTGAGGCGCGAACGGCGAAGGCTCGTCGGCCTTCAACACCATGGCGAAGATACCGCGCGTGTCGTAGTAGTTGTATCGATTGTCGAACGCGCCGCTGCTCGGATAAAAGAATCGATCGGAGATGAAGTAGAGATACTTGCCGTTCTGATCGAAGGCCGCGCCGAAGCTGTTGTAGAACGGGTCAGTGACTCGCGTGCTTTTATTTTTCTCGAGTGAATAGAGAAAGATAGAGCTGGCGGTGTTGTCCTCGTTTTTCGAATATGCAAGCCAGCGGTTGTCGGGCGACCAACTCGGCACGCCGGCCAGACCGTTTTCGGCTTGATCCACCAGCGCCGGCTGCTTCTTGTCGATGTCGACGTAAGACAACCGGAATTTCTTGTCCCAATAAGCTAGCTTCTTGCTGTCGGGCGACCACTTTGGACCATAGCGATAGCAATCACCGTCACTGGTGACGCGGATCTCATCGCCGCCTTTCTGCGGCCGAATGTATAGCTCGAATTCGCCGCTACGATCGGACAGATAGGCGATCCACTTGCCATCGGGCGACCAAACCGGATTCTGTTCATGGACTCCGGCCGTATCGGTCAAGTTACGGATGCTGCCGTGTTCGGCGGGAATGGTGAAGATGTCACCACGGGCTTCCACCAGGGCGCGCACTCCGGTGGGCGACAACTCGAACCCGCGAATCGCGTTTGAGACCGTCTTGATTTCAGGCCGCGCGGTGGTGAGATCGCTCGACACGTTGATCGGGATTTTCGCCACTTTGTTGTTGGCCAGCTCGTAAGAATACAGCAGGCCGCCGTTCTCATAGACGATGACGTCGGCGCCGGCGCTGGGCCACTTGATGTCGTATTCGGTGTAGTTGGTCAGCTTCTTGGTTTGCTTGGAGCCCAGGTCGTAGCGGTACAGATTCATGACGCCGTCGCGGTCGGAAATGAAGTACACGGCGTTTCCGCGCCACATCGGGAATTGGTCGAGGGCGCCGGAGCGCGGGAGTTCCTCATAGGTGTTGCGTTTGAGATCGTAGAGGCCGATGTAGTTGTTCCAGCCGCCGCGATAGCGTTTCCAGGTCCGAAATTCCTGCGAGGTGGGATTGTAGGCGACCTTCTGGCCGTCCGGCGAAAAGCTGGTCAGGCTGGCGCGCGGGACGGGAAGCATTTCTTCGAGACCGCCTTCGACGGGGACCAGGAAGAGGCGCGTGGTGGCGGCGGGTGCGCTGGCGCGGTTCGAGCGGAAGAGCACTTTCTTGCTGTCCGGTGACCAGCCCAGGACCATGTCGTTGCCTGGATGATAGGTCAGCCGTCTTGGCTCGCCGCCTTCGGCGGGCATGACGTAGACGTCGGCATTACCGTCGTACTCACCGGTGAAGGCGATCCATTTTCCGTCGGGCGAGAACTTGGGAAATAGCTCATCGCCGGCGTGCGCGGTGAGCCGGCGCGCCTGGCCGCCTGTGCGTGGCGCCGTCCACAGATCCTCGGCATAGACGAAGACGACAGCGTCTTTCGAGATGTCCGGCTGGCGCATCAAGCGCGTTTCAGTCGGGGCAGTGCCCACCAGCGGGGCAAGCAAAAAAAGACCGAGCAAGGCGGCTGAGAGCCACTTCAACATAGAACCTCCAAAGAGACACACATGGACCTAGGCATTGGACCAACGAATCACGAGAACGATAGCGAGGCGTGGCGTGAAAATTTGATTGTAGCGAGGGCCGGGGGCGGGCGCGAGTTGGGACTACTCGTGCCGCAGAGCCTCCATCGGATCCACACGCGCCGCACGGCTGGCCGGCATGAATGCCGCTAGCAACGCGACCGCAAGCATTGCTACAACCCCGAAAGCGATCGGGACCATGTTCTTTACCCGCAGGTCCTGGATGAAATTCCCGGCGAACTTCGAACCCCAAATCGCGACGGGCGTCCCTATTATCAGGCCGGCGGAGACCATCGTCAGTGCGTCCCGGAGAACCATGCGGATCACGTTCGCCGGTGTCGCGCCCAGGGCCAGCCGGATGCCGAATTCGGTGATGCGCCGGGCAACCGTATACGCGAGCAGTCCGTAGAGTCCGATTGTGGTGAGTAGCAACCCCAGGCCGCCGAATAGCCCGGAAAGAGTGGCGATCAGCCGCTCCGGAACGATGGACGCGTCGATTTGGTCGGAGAGAGTCGTGATGCGCGCCACCGGTATGGTCTTCAGCACGTCGCGGACGGTGCGGCGCACGTCGCCCTCCACGGCCTTCGGTTCGATGCTGGTCCGCAGTACGAAATTTTGGCCGATGACACGTCCGCTTTGGAACGCTGGAAGATAAATCGCGCGCGGCGCAGTCTCCCGAATCTCGTAGTACTTCGCGTCGCCGACCACGCCGACGATTTCATAGGATCTGGCCTCGCGATCACCGGTGACATGATCGAGCGTGACACGCTTTCCGATGGGATTGCCCTGGGCGAAGTAATACCGGGCCATCGACTGATTGATGATCGCTACGCCCGGGCGGTTCTGATCCTGCAGGTTGAAGTCGCGTCCGGCAAGGAGCGGCGTTCCAAGTGCGTCGAAGTACTCTGGAGCAACCCAGCTAATCGAAATGTAGTGGCGATCCCCGGGGCTTTCCTGGTAACCTTCGATGGTTGCAAAACCGGCGGCGCCCGCGCCTGAAATCGGGGCCGGCGCGCTAAGGGAGGCCGAGCGGACGCCCGGGATGCTCTTTAGTCGACGCAACAGTTCCTGGTACGCGCCAGACAATCGTTCGGCACTGTATCCACTGCGCGATGAATCGAGTGTCGCCAGCAAGACGTGATCGCGGCGAAAACCGAGATCGAGGCGCTGGAGACTCGAGAGATGACCAACGAACAGGCCAGCAGCGCTCAGCAGCACCACCGAGAAGGCCACCTGGGCCACCACCAGGCTTTTCCCAAACAGGCGGCGAAATCTCGTCTCGCCAGCCCTCCCCATTTCCCGTAACGACGAGGCCGGCGCGGAAGTGAACGCGCTCAAGGCGGGAGCCAGTCCGAAAAGCAAGCCGGTAAACAACGCGATTCCGGCCGTGAAGAGTAGCAGACGCGCATCCGGCTCGATAGGAATTTCCAGGTGTTGCGGCATTCCTACCATCTGGCGTCCCGACGTCAGGATACCTACGAGCGCGTTACCGCCGAAATAAGCGAAGAAGACACCGATCAAGCTGCCCGTCCCCGAGAGCAGCAGAGATTCAGTCAAAACCTGGCACACCAGGCGAAGCCGGCCGGCGCCCAAAGAGACGCGCAATGCCATTTCCTTCTGGCGGGCGGCCCCGCGCGCTAGAAGCAAACTCGCCACGTTCGTGCACGCAATGAGCAGGAGCATTCCTACTACGGCCATCAGTACGAGCAACGGCTTGGCGAATTGGTCGCGCAGCCGCGAGAGTCCTGCGCCTGCCGGCTCAATCTCAATCTTCAATTGTTGAATCAGCGAGTCTTTGCTGTTCCTGGCTCTTTCATCGATGGTGAAGCGATACAACACCGCCATTTCCGCGCGCGCCTGCTGGATGGACACGCCGGGCTTCAGGCGCGCGATCAGATTGAATCTGAGCGGAGCGGAGGCCGGGCATGGTAACCAGAGGTCCGTCCTGGACCCTACCTGCAATCCAGAAAACGCCCGCGTCGTCACGCCGACAATGGTGACGGGCAGATCTTGCACAATGATCCGCTTGCCCAGAATTGCCGGATCGAGATTGAATCTAGTCTTCCAGTAGGACCAGCTCAGCACCGCAGAGGCAGCGGCGCCCACATGGTCGTCTTCCGGGCCAATCAGGCGCCCGATCGCGGGCTTGACGCCGAGCATCGGGAAGAAGTTTCCGGCCACATACTCGCCAATCACGGTTTCCGGCTCGAGACCGCCGCCGCGAATGCTGAAGCGAGCGGGCGGCGAAGCGGCGGTGACATCTGAGAAGACGTGATTGTGATCGCGGAAATGCTCGAAGCTCGGACGGGACCAGTAGCCATTGCCGCGGGGCTCACCGGGGTATTTTTGCAGGAGCTCCACAAGCCGCTGCGGTTGCTCGACCGGCAGCATGCGCAACATCAAGGTGTTGATCAGGCTGAAAATTGCCGTGTTGGCGCCGATGCCAAGCGCGAGCGACAGCACTGCAACCGCTGTGAATCCGGGGCTGCGCCGCATCATTCTCAAGGCGTAGCGTGTGTCCTGCCAGAGCGTTTCGAGTGCGTTCCATTGCCACATGTCGCGACCTACGTCTCGGACTAATGCCGTCTGCAATACGAGTTTACTACCGAGTTGGCGTTCACACGAGTGTGAAC
>JBGPSX010000067.1:0-12160 GCA_041490325.1 Bryobacteraceae bacterium
GGCAATCCCGGCAGCTACGTCATCATCACCGGCACCTCCGGCACTGCAACTAATCCGCAGGTGATTGGCGGCTACACATGTCTGGCTTCCATTGACGATGGCAAGTTCACCGTGCCTTCCTATATTCTGTCGGCCCTGCCCGCCGGCAACGGAGGCACGCTGCTGCAGAACAACATTTACGCGCCGCTCTCCGCAAGCGGCCTGGATATTGCCACGGCGGCGGGAGACGTAACCTTTAACGCCGCCTCCGTATACAAATAGCTTTTTCTTGACTGAGGAGAGTGAGATGTTGATTCATCGGTTCTGCAAGTCATTCGCGGTGATACTTCCCGCGCTGCTGGCGATACCGTCGCTACTCGGAACCACTTACACCTATACGAAGATCGCGGACAACGCGCCGGGTTCACGCTTAGCCCTGTCGGCATTTCCAGGCCCTTTTCTGATCAACAACCAAGGCGCGGTAGCTTTCAGCGCGCAGGGAGTGGCCCTTAACGGGATCTACACCGGCTCCGGCTCTGGCATCAGCGTCATAACCGAGGACGATTCCGGCCGCTTCATTCTTTCAGGTTTCAACGACTCCGGGACGGTGGCGTACCTCCGAGGCCTCACAGTCAACACGGCCACCGCTGGAGGAACACCGTTCGTGGTTGGCCAAAGTTTGACCGGGACCGTTTTCCCCGTCATCAACAATGCTGGGACGGTTGTATTCGGCGGCGGCCTTGGCACTCTCATGTCCCGGACCGGTTCGGGCGCGGTACAAACACTGCTGAGCGACACGGATTTGCCCCGGACCATCGCATTCTCGCCGCCTCTGTTGTTTGGCTCCTCGATTAACAATTCCGGCAATGTCGCGTTTTATGCGAATGGCGTTGCTAGCGGGGCGGGCTGTAATTGTGGAACTTACATCAAGGGCCAGGCTCCGCTGACGTTGGTGGCCCCGTATACAGATACCGGTTCCTTTTCGCCCCAAATCAACGACAGTGGCGCAGTGGCGTTCTCGGGAACTTTTCAAGGCGCCAAGGGTGTGTTCGTAGCCAGCGGAGGCAAGGTTGCCGCCGTGGTCGACTTGGGAACCCAGGTGGTTACATTGGACGGCCGCACGGTCAGTTTGAACAATAGCGGCAAGGTGGCGTTTCAAGCGAATTTCGGCCCCTCGCCGGTCGTGAGCGGCATTTTTACCGGTCCGGACAGAGTAGCCGACCGGGTGATCGCTACCGGCGACGCGTTGTTCGGCGGAGTTGTCGCGGGCATTCAGGGTTCGCTTTCTCCCGGGAGATTCATCAACGACAAAGGACAAATCGCATTCGCTTATCGGCTGAACAATGCCGTTGCCGGAATTGCGGTGGCCACGCCGGTCGTCTCCACAAACCCGCCTCCCACGCTGGCCGCGAATGGGATCGTGAATGGAGCTTCGTTCTCCGGCGAGGCCCCGGCCGCGCCCGGTTCCATCGTTTCGCTTTTTGGGAGCAACTTCATCTCGCAACTGGCGGTAGCGCCCGGCGATCCACTTCCAACCACGCTGCAGGACGTCCGCGTGATGTTCAATGGAATCGCAGCTCCACTCTTCTTCGTCGCGCCTGGGCAAATCAACGCTATGGTTCCGTTTGGAGTAACGGGGACATCGGCCTCGGTGCAAGTAATCAATTCGGCTGGCCAGAGTGAGATCCGCACTATCCCGATCGCTCCCCAGTCGCCCGCGATTTTCACAGCGAATCAGACCGGTGTGGGCCAGGCAGTGATCGTCTTCGGCAACACGGCCACCATCGTGGGCCCCGTGCGTCCTGGGACGGATTGGCGGCCGGCCAAAGCCGGGGACACGATCACTATCTATGCGAACGGCCTGGGCGCAGTGACTCCTCCTATCAACGATGGTTGGAATTCCTGCGACCAATCGGTTTGCACGCCGGGCCTGACGAATTTGACGCTCCGTACAACCACGGTTCGCCCGAAGGTCAAGATCGGCAACGTCACAGTCCCGGATAACCTGATTCTCTTTTCCGGACTCGCGCCGGAATTCGCGGGCCTCTACCAGATTAATCTGACGATCCCTGGCGGCATCACGGCCAGTGACTCAGTGCCCGTGATCGTCCAAATGGGGAGCGTGTCCAGCCCCCCGAATGTCAATATCGCGTTGCAGTAAGGCGCCAAACATGCTGAACATTACTCGATTCATACCGACTCTTGCATTCGCAATTCTGTATTGCGTACCGGCGCACGCCGCTACCACCTTTATCGCCGCCACCAATCTGGGGCCTGTCCGCAGCACCGACGGCGGCGCGAACTGGTCCGTGCTCCCGGTCAACGTCAACAACGCATTTCTGACCGGGCAGCCCAATCTCTTTGTGCTGGCCGTCGATCCGAAGACACCGACCACTTGGTACGCCACCGGAGGCGCCAGTGGCTCGTTCGGCTTCTACACCACCACTGATTCCGGACAGACCTGGAGCGCCACGCTATTCGTGAGCTTCGAGCCTACACTCACTCCCGGCAGCATTGCGATCGACCCGGTGAACACCAGCATCATCTACCTGATCGCCAACAACGTGAGCGCCAAGAATTTTATCGAGAAGAGCACGGATTACGGCGCCACCTGGACCAAAATAAAGCTCCCCAATATCTTGGGCTTCCCGGCAGTGAGCTTTCCGGATGGCTCCTCGCCGACGTACATCACCACCGACCCCAAGATCAGCGGCCTGGTGTATACCATCGCGAGCCACCATATCCTGAAGAGCGTCGACTACGGCGAAACTTGGACGGTTCTCTCCACGGGCGTCGACACGCCGGAACGGAACAATCAGGAAGCCGGCGCCTTCCCGTCTCTGATCCGGCTGGACGTCGATCCCAAAACAAGCACGACTCTGTACGCTGCCTCCGGTGCCACATCAGTAGGCTCCAACTGCAAAGGCACTGCGTCCGGAGGACTATGCGGGCTATACAAAAGTGTCGATAACGGATTGACTTGGACCCAGTTGGGCCTTCAATCTCCTTCAGCGGACAGCCTCGCCATCGATCCCGTTTCCGGGGCGTTGTACGCGGGAGGGGTCATCACGGGGAGTTCCGGCGCGATCTTCAAGAGCACAAACGGTGGCCCAAACTTCACGCCCCTGAAGAACGGATTAGGCTCGCGCGGGCCCTTGGTCCGCCTCGACCCCAACAATCCGTCCACGGTATACGCGTTCGCCCACCTCGGATTTGGGATCAATAACTCTACTTACTACCGATCCACCGATGCCGGCGCCAGCTTTACCGCCCTCACCGTGCCCAACCTTTGTTCGCTAGCTACTCCGAAGTGCAACTCCTTCTCGCCGCCCACCTTTTACGACCTCATGGTGGCGCCTGGCCCCAGCGCCCCGTCCGGTCCGCCCACGATTTCATCTGACGGCGTAGTGAATGGCGCCAGCTTTCAGCCCGGCATCGTTCCGAATTCCTGGGTGACGATTTTCGGAAACGATCTCGCTTCGGTGACAGACGATTGGAGCAGGTCGATCGTCAACGGACAGTTCCCCACGGTGCTGGATGGAGTCAGAGTGAGCATCGGCGGCAAGTCAGCCTACATGTATTTCGTCACGCCCACGCAGCTCAATGTTCTGACGCCCGACATCGGCTCCGGGCCGACGCAAGTGACTGTGACCAATTCCGGTGGAACCAGCGCCTCGTTCACCGTAACCGTGAGCCCGTTCGGCCCGGCGTTCTTTCTCTGGCCCAACAATCAGCCGGTAGCAACGCGCCAGGATTTCAGCCTCGCGGCGAAGAACGGTACGTTTGCAGGTGCGACGACGATACCGGCCAAGCCGAACGACGTTATCATCCTCTGGGGAACAGGATTCGGCCCGACCGTCCCAGTAGCGCCGGCCGGCGTCGCCGTACCAGGCGATCGGACCTACGCGACGGCGACACTGCCAACGGTGACCATCAACAACGTGTCGGCCACAGTATTCGGCGCCGCCCTAGCCCCGGGATTTGCCGGCCTCTATCAAGTAGCGATACAGGTCCCCGATTCGATCGCAGACGGCGACTGGCCGATCCGCGCAACCATTGGCGGCGTCCAGTCCCCCACCGGCGTCTTACTCACAGTCCATCGGTAAGAAGCCAATACCTCAATCGGGTGATCACATTTTCGGATTCAAGCGCCCGGCGGCGCTGGAAGGGACCGCCGCCGGTATATCCTTACAACATGTGTTTCGATCGTCTGTTCATCGGTCTGATCGTGGCCGGGCTCGCCGTTGCGCAGCCCACAATCACGGCCATTACCGGCGGAACGATCATCGATGGGAACGGTGGACCGCCAATCCTGGATGGCGTCATCGTCATCAGCGATGCACGAATCGCCGCTGCCGGACCGCGTGCCTCCGTCCGAATTCCCGTCGGCGCGAACGTGGTGGATGCCACCGGCCGCTATCTCGTCCCGGGATTCATCGACACCAACGTCCATCTTTCGCTCTATGGCGGAATGAAGGATCGATATGAGTCACTGGTTCGCTATCACTCTCGGCAGAATGACATCGTGCTGGAAGCTGCGCAACTGCAGTTGAAGCACGGCGTGACAACCGTGCGCGACAGCTATGGGATGCTGATCCCGCTGACGCAGGTGCGCGATCGCATCGCGCGGGGTGATGCGGTTGGCGCGCGGATTCAAGCGGCCGGCAACATCGTCGGCTGGGGTGGGCCCTATTCCATCAGCTTCAGCCTCACTCCCGAGCGCGAACTCACGCTCTTCCAGGAACAACTGAACGACTACATCACGCAAGGCGCCGGCGAGCGCTTGAACGACCTGACGCCCGCCGAGTTGCGTGTAGCCATCAATCAATACCTCGACAAGGGACCGGACTTCGTGAAGTTCGGGGGGACCAGTCACTTCTCGCGTCCCACGTTCATCGGATTCTCGCCCGAAGCCCAGCGAGTCATGGTGGAGGAAGCACACAAGCGCGGGCGCACGGCCGAAACGCACTCCACCACCATCGAAGGCTTGCGGCTTTCGATTCTGGCCGGGATCGATCTAATCCAGCACCCGGAAGTGCTGTCGCCTCGAGATCTTCCGGATGATTTGATCCGCTTGATCAAGGAGAGAGACATCGTTGGCTCGATGCTGGTGAGCAGCATGACTGGTGAGCCGTGGACCAAACATGTGAAATCGCGCCAGGAGGCTCAGAAAAAGATCGATGAAGCGCAGAAGAAGGGCAGCCAGCACGAAATGACCTCGGCCGAGGAAAGAAAACGTGAGGCCGATCTCGGCGAAGATCTCGAAACGCGCCGCAACAATGCACGCAAGCTGATTCAGGCCGGATGCCGCATCACGCCCGGCACCGATAGCTATTGGGGCGCGGCGCCCGAACTCGCGCGCGAGCCAAAACCCGAGGCTCAGGATCACGGGATCGGCGCCATCCTCGCCATCGAAGGCTTAGTCGAGTTGGGAATGACGCCGTCCCAAGCTATCGTCGCCGCCACCAGGAACGGAGCGTTCGCCTGCCGCAAGCTGGATCAGTACGGAACGCTCGAAGCCGGCAAGCTGGCCGACCTTTTGATTCTCGAAGCCGATCCGTTGGCCGACATCCACAACATCCGCAAGTTGCAATTGGTCATGAAGGAAGGGAAGTTCATCGACATCGCGCGCCTGCCCCACAACCGCGTGCTCTCTCGCGCGACGGAAAAAGAGCAGGGAACAAAATGAAGGTAGCGTTTTGTCAGTTGATCTGAATGGTAGTCAGATGTTTGGAAACCGCTCCCTGCGGTCACGGCTTCCAGCTAGGGATTACGGCCGCTGGCTGAGCCGTGACCGCAGGGAGCGGTTTCAACTAATCGTTAAGCGGGCTAGTTTTTCACAGTCCCGCAGGGAGCGGTGCCGGGGGGCAGCGCCCTCTGAAAAGGCGCGCCGGTGGCAGAATTGCCAGCCCGACGATTACTCCCGTGCCTCCGCCGTTCCTCCTGCCACGCGCAAACTCAGCTTTTCCCCGATCAGATGTTGTTCGGGGGCCACACTGCTCATTCTTTCAGCCCGCGCATCAAGGTCACGCACGAACACCAGGACCACTTGTCCCTTGCACGCTTCTAAGGCAACAAGCGCGCTGTCTTGATGTAATCCATCTTCGGGAAACGCTGGACCAAGTACTCATTAGTCTCGCCTTCGACGCGCCCGGGATCGATGTCCTTACCCTCTGGCCGCATCTCGCCATAGCCTGAGTACAATCTGTCGGCGACTTCCAGGCCTTCCACAATCCAGGCGAACGGAACGAAGTACTGATCATCCAGCACCGTATTGTTGGCGAGATTAATGAAGACCTCAGTGGAACGCGTGTTCGGATCGGACTTGGCGAAGGCCAGCGTTCCGCGTACATTTTTCGCCTTGGGCGGATCGTCCACGATGAACAGAGTGCGCCATTTGTCGTGAACGTTGAAATCGCGATGAGCTCCAAATTGCGCGATGAAGCCTTTCAACACGCGAAAGAAGCGGGCTTCGTCGTAATAGCGCAGCCGGACCAGCTCGTGAAATCGATCTACGCCATGCGGCGCCCAGCCGCGCCGCGCCTCCACCACGAAATCGCCTTGCGACGTCTCGAACTTGACGCGGAAGACTTCCGGCACAACGATCTTCGGTGCGGGTTTCCTGCAAGAGCCCAGCAAAAGAGCCGATAGCATCGCAAGCGCGGCAACATTTCGCATCCAGCCAATTATCGCTGACTCGACCAAATCAATGCGTCATGGAATAGATCAGGTAGTTGATGCCGTAACGATACGCGAGCCCGGTCATCTCGGCCGGATAGTCCGGCGAGTCGGCGTATTCCCACGCGTCGCCCACATCGGTGTTGTAGTTCACGGCCACAACCATCCGATTCTTGTCGTCATACATCGCTCGCCACGCAGGTGTTGTGCCCTCGGGTTGGTGTACGGCCGCGCGGCCGCCCGCTCCTCGCCACAAGTGCCGCGTCCCTGGGATGAAGGTGCGATCTTTGTCGCCGATGTCGTAGAGCACATGCATCACGGAATCGGTTTCGGCGATGTCGGTTATAGGCTGGTTCGGCAACACCCGATGCATGGTTTCGCGGAAGTTCTCCCACTGTTCGGCGCCCCAAAAATCATCCACTACCAGGAATCCGCCGCGTAGCAGGTAGTCGCGCAGCCGCGCAGTCTCAGTGTCGCTAAGATCCCACCAACCGGTCTGCGTCGCATAAATCCACGGATGGTCGAACAGGCGTTCATCGGTGAGACGCAAGTGACGCGGTTCTCCACAAGCGATCCGGGTCAGGCGTTGGACGCCGGTCGTAAAGTGATTGTCGGCATCGGGCCAATCCACCAGCCACCAGCCTTCTCCGCGGCCGTCCCGGGACGAGTACCCGAAACGTCTGTGATATTCGGGCCGGTCGGTGTACTCCAAACGGATAAAGTGGAACTCTGCCTTGCTCGCAAAAGAGGGAGGCGGGCCTTCATCATGCCCTCGAAACGAAGACCTCTGGCCGAGTGCTGCGATCCCAAACAGCAACAGCGCCGCCGGAATTCCAGAGCGCTTGAAACTCGTCAAGCAACCCCGCTAGGCTGTCGCTTTGGCCGGAGTCGGCAACGGCTCGTCGCCACTGGGACCGTAGATGCTCGGTACCTTCGATCCCATCGGCCGCAAGTAGCTCGAGAGCTGCCCGCGATGATGAGCTGAATGGCTCAGCATCAGTCCCAAGTATGCGATACCAGCGTGATTGAAGACTCCGAAGAAATCGATCGAACGGACCAGGTCTTCGCCCTTGGCGGCAGCTAATTTAGAAGTCGCCTGTGCGAAGTTTTCGTCGTACCACTTCAGCACGTCGGCCGGCGTTTTGACGGAATCCGGAGTCGCTCCACTGCCGGGTGCAAACTGGCCAGCCGCGACGCCGTTCATGAAAAAACATTCGCTCGATGCGATATGCCAGGCAAGGTCGAGGGCGCTCTTCGCTTTCTCATCTGGTTTATATCCGCAATCGTCACACGGTATCGCCTCGATTACCCGGCGCGTGGTTTTTTGCTCTCGCTGAGCCTGTGGCAAATATACTTCGTTGAGTAGAAAGGTAGCTTGTTCGGGAGTCATACACCGAAATCTATCATGAGCCGTTGGCGGAAGCCAGTCTTTGTTGGTATAGGGCCCTACCAGAAGCGATAGTGGCGCAGTATATCCCAGCTCACGGAAGGACGAAGTTTTGTGGCCGCTACTACTGTCGCCGGTTCGGCCTCCCGGTGTCCCATGATCGGTCGATCCACGATCGATACAAACGTTCTGATGGGCGCCAGTTTGAATAGGTAGAAGCGGCGCCTGCACATCCGGCACCGATGCGGCTTGAAACCCATCGATCGCAAAAGCGAGTCGCCAATGGCGGGCATTGCGGATGGGCGAAAGGACCGAGAGCCGCAACGCGGGCAATACAGGACAACCCGGACTCTCATAGAACATTCCCTCCTGCAATAGGTTCGCTACAAAACTTCAAGGTTCGCCTCTACCTCAAAAGGGGGTAAAGAGCCACTCCGTCCTGTAGGTACCACATTTGCTAACCGTACCATCATAGTACTTTCCATACGCAGGTGCCGCCCCCCCTTATTCTGCTTAGTTCCATCGGGCATACGCCCTAATGAATGGTTGGGTAACGACCGATCTCCTCTCAGAAAAACAGTACTCATGAAAAACCGAAATGCCCCGCCACGTGTGTGGCGAGACCTATCCGTCCGTGCCAAGGGGTTCATTGCCGTCGCACTTCCACTGATTGCGTTTGTGGCCACGATGTTGTTGGTGTATCTCGCTAAGCAACATCAAAGCGAAGCCTCTGGTTGGCTGCGGCACACGCTGCAGGTTCGTACCGAAGTTCGCGACGTTCGAGAAGCGATTTTCGAGTCGGAGGCCGCAACGCGTGGATACGCCCTGACAGGCGACACCGCTTGGCTTGCCAAAAACCAACGAGCTCAGATGACGCTGGGGGAAGCGTTGCAGCGAATCGGATCGTCAGTGAAAGACAGTCCGGAGCAGACCGCCAAATTACAGGATCTCGAGGCCGCTATCGTGGCACATCGATCCGCTTTGGACATGACGCGCGCTGGTTACGAGGCGCATCCAAATTCGGAAGCAGCGCTGCGGCTGCTTGGAAACGAAAAGCGAGCCATGGAAAAAGTCAGCAGTGAACTTCGCGGCCTGCTGGACTTGGAGGACGCGCTGATCATCCCGCTGCGAAAAACTTATCTTCGCGCGGAATGGATTCTGTCGCTCAGCTTTGCGGTCAGTCTCGGAATCGGATGTTTGGCCACGATTCTTGGGATGACGCTTTTCACCAAGAGCATCGGCAACCGGATCAAGGAACTTGGCGGCCACGCCCAGCGCGTAGGCGAAGGCCTTCCGTTTTCGGTTACCACCGAGGCGCACGATGAGCTCGGCCGTCTGGCGCAGGCGCTCGCGCAATCCAGCGCCGTGATCGTGCAACAGAACCAGAGTCTTCGTGAGGCCAAGGAAGAGGCTGACTCCGCCAACCAAGCCAAGAGCGATTTTCTGTCCCGCATGAGCCACGAGTTGAGAACACCACTCAACTCCGTACTCGGCTTCGCGCAGGTTCTTGAAATGGGCGAGCTGACGGGCCGATCGCAGGATTGCGTCGAGCACATTCTCAAAGGCGGCCGGCATCTGCTGGGGTTGATCGATGAGATCCTGGACATTTCACGCATCGAGGCGGGCACGCTGCCCTTGTCGCCCGAGCCGGTGCTGCTCGCCGACGCCATTGCTCAAGCCATGGATATGGTGCGTCCGATGGCGGGAAAGGCCGGCGTCAAAGTCTTTTCCGAGTCTGCGCTGCAATCCTATCAGCATGTTCTCGCCGACCGTCAGCGCTTGAAGCAGGTTCTGTTGAATCTGCTATCGAACGCTGTGAAATACAACCAGCGTAACGGCAGCGTGAGCATCGACTGGGAGAAAAGAGCTGATCGAGTCGTAATTCAAGTGGCCGACACAGGCATCGGTCTTTCAGCGGAGGATCAGGGCCGTTTGTTCGTGCCGTTTGAGCGCCTCGGCGCGGAGCGGACCGATGTCCAGGGCACCGGTCTGGGCCTGGCGCTCTCGAAGCGCCTGGTGGAAGCAATGCAAGGAACCATCGGCGTGCGCAGCGAAGCTGGGAAGGGCACAACTTTCTGGATGGATTTCGCGGCCGCCGAATGCCCTACCATCACACTGCAGCGCCAGAGCACAGCGCCTGCGCAGCCGTCGGAGAAGCTCGACCGCACTCAGACTGTCCTCTATGTAGAAGACAATATCTCGAATCTGAAGCTGATGGAACACGTGTTGGAGCACAGGCCACACGTGAAACTGATGGCGGCTATGCAAGGCAGGCTGGGGCTCGATCTGGCATTAGAGCATCAGCCGGACTTGATCTTTCTGGATTTGCACCTTCCGGATCTGAATGGAGACATGGTCCTGCGGCAACTGCGCGCCGATCCCCGAACGCGCGATATTCCAACTGTGATTATCAGCGCGGACGCTACGGCGGGACAGGTCCAGCGGCTGCTGGAGAGCGGAGCGAACGAATACTTGACCAAGCCATTCGACGTTTCCCGATTGTTGAAGATCCTCGATGACAATTTGCGCGGGCCCGAAGAGCCACGGCCGGAGCACAAGGTTGACACCAAAACGAGCGCGTAGCGACTAGTCTCAGCCGCCTTCGTCGAATCAGTCCGTTGAAGCGTGGCGCACGCACTCCTGCGTGCCGTGTTCACACTCATGTGGACACTGTGTTTCGTGCGGTATGATGCGAAATGCCCTCCGCGTCACGCCGCTTTTTGCCGCTACTCCTGGTCTTATTCCTCGCCAGCGGCTGCTCCGCGTTGATCTACGAAATCGTCTGGTATCAACTCCTGCAACTCGTAATCGGCTCGAGTGCGGTATCGCTCGGCGTCCTTCTGGCAACCTTCATGGGCGGGCTCTGCATCGGCAGTCTCGCGCTGCCGCGTTTCATTTCTGAGCGCGAGCATCCGCTGCGAATCTACGCCTGGATCGAGCTGGGCATCGGCGCGTGCGGTCTGCTGGCCTGGCTGGGTATGCCACTCATCGATCATCTTTATGTCGCCGCGGCTGGTCACGGATTTCCCGCCATGATTTTGCGCGCCATCGTCGCCGCTGGATGCCTGCTGCCTCCTACGATTCTGATGGGAGCCTCGCTGCCGGCGGCCGCGCGCTGGATCGAATCCACTCCCGAAGGCGTTTCCTGGCTGGGCCTGCTCTACGGCGGCAACACGACCGGCGCGGTGTTCGGATGTTTGCTCGCCGGCTTCTATTTGCTGCGCGTTTACGACATGGCGACGGCGACCTACGTTGCCGTGGCCATCAACGTTGCTGTCGCACTTATCAGTCTGCTCATGGCGAAGAAGACGACAGCGCAGGCCCGGCCTAAACGCCCGCGCGCGTTGCCCGCACACTGGTCCATCTATCTCACCATCGGCCTTTCGGGCGCCTGCGCGTTGGGTGCGGAAGTGGTTTGGACGCGCCTGCTCGGATTGCTACTGGGCGCCACCGTCTACACGTTTTCGATCATTCTCGCCGTCTTCCTGGTTGGCATCGGGATCGGCTCAGCCGCTGGATCGATTCTGTCAAGGCAGATCGAGCAACCGCGCGCCGCCCTCGGCTGGTGCCAGATGCTGCTCGCGGCTGCCATTGCCTGGACAGCGTTCATGATCTCGGACTCGCTGCCCTATTGGCCGGTTAATCCGTTGCTTTCGAGCAACGCCTGGTTTACTTTTCAAGTCGACTTGGTGCGCTGCCTGTGGGCGATTCTGCCGGCCGCATTGTTGTGGGGCGCCAGTTTTCCGCTCGCCCTGGCCGCGGTGGCATCGCCCGGCCAGGATCCCGGCGGCATTGTCAGCGGCGTCTACGCGGCCAACACCGCCGGCGCCATTGTGGGTGCCATCACCTTCAGCATGCTGCTCATCTCGAGAATCGGTACGCAACAATCCGAGCGCGTGTTGATTGTGCTTGCGGCGATCGCCGGACTGCTGGTCCTGGTGCGCAAGAAGATGCCGGTCGTAGCATTGACCGCTTCGATTCTGATCGTCGTTTGGTTGGTGCGCAGCGTGTCGCCGGTTCCTGGTGCGCTGATCGCCTACGGCCGCCGGATCCTGACATCGGCCGGCCGTTCGCGGATTTTGTACACCGGCGAAGGAATCAATTCCTCGATCGCCA
>JBGPSX010000068.1:0-12124 GCA_041490325.1 Bryobacteraceae bacterium
CACCGAACGCCCCGACTGCAAAATCGCCCCTGGCTCCGGAATCTGAGCGCGCGCAATTCCGCTACCCGTAAACTCAACCGGAATACCGAGAGCAGCAGATTGCTGAATCACGTCCCGCACCGTCTTCCCCTGAAAATTGGGCACCCGCGGCCCAAACCCTGCTCCCTTCGCTAAAAAAGTCCGCTGGTCCAAGGCGCTATTTGCGGAAGCCTCCGGTCGGTCGTCGGGGGCAACGGCATCTCCCGCTTGGACCAGCGGGGGAGGAATGGAAGAACCCAGGTCGGCGATCGCCACGTCGTTTTCATCGGCCAGATCGACGTCCTCGGTGGGGAGCATCTCGGGTAAATCTTTAGGTACGTCCGTCATGCGGAGAGCGGCTGCGGCAACTTCACGAAACACCGGAGCGGATACCGGGCCACCATAACCGGCCAGCCCAGTCGTTCCATTGATGGTGACCACCACCGCGATCGCCGGATTCGTTACCGGCGCGAAACCCATGAAGGACGCGTTGTATAAGTGCGAGTATTGGCGCGTGCGATGATCGTAAATCTGCGCCGTGCCCGTCTTGCCGCCGGACGTGTAACCCACAATCCGCGCGTACTTGTGACCTGTGCCGTAAGGCTTGAGCACGACGCCTTCCATCATCCGGCGCATCGTAATGGCATTGTCGGGCTTTAGAACCCGAACAGGCGTCGCTGCGGCCGTGTCCATGGTCAGGCGAGGACGGATCAGAAATCCACCGTTTGCAATCACCGCGCAAGCCTGCGCAAGCTGCACCGCCGTGACGCTGATCTCATGTCCCATCGCAACCGAACCGATGGAGCTCCTCTGCCAGTGCTTCAGCGGACGGACCATTCCACCCGACTCGCCCGGAAGCGGAAGACCGGTTTTCTTTCCGAAACCGAACTTGCGCACGTATTCGTACAGTTTTTCCTGCCCCACCGTCAGGCCGATGTTGATCGCGCCGATGTTGCTGGAGCGAGCCAGCACATCTTCCATGGAAAGCTGCCAGTACCGGTTGTGATCGTGAATGACACGTCCGAACAACGTGATCTTCCCGCCACCGCAGTTAATCGTCGATTCCGGCCGAAGCCGCGTGGTTTCGAGCGCGGATGACAGCGTGATCACTTTGAATACTGACCCGGGCTCGAACGGCGCGCCGATGGCCAGGTTCGCGCGAGCGCTGAATTCGCCGGTCTTGGGCGGTTGGTTCGGGTCGTAGGTCGGGTAATTCGCGTATGCCAGGATGTCGCCGGTGCGCGGATCGATCGCCACCACGCTGCCCGATTTGGCGTGGTGCAGGTCCACCATTTTCTTCAGTTCTCTCTCGGCCACGAACTGAATGCTGGAGTCGATCGTCAGCCGAACGTCCTGGCCGGGTATCGGCTCGGTCGAGACCGTGGACTTGAAGCCACGCTTCTGAACATCCGCCGTCAGCAACAATTCGCCGGCGTGTCCTTCCAGTTTCTGGTTCAACGACTGCTCGATACCGGCATTGCCGTGTTCTTCAAAATCCACGCCGCCGATCAGGTGCGCCGCCAGCGACTTATAGGGATAGAAGCGCTGGCTCTCGGTGCGGAACTCGATCCACTCCAGCTTCAAGTCCCTCAAGCGCTTGGCTTCGTCGGGCGTGATTTTTCTCTTCACCCACAGGAAACCGCGCCGGCCGTCAACCGCCGCCTTCATTTTCGCCTGCAGCTCCGGCGCATCCAGAGCGAGAATCCGCGACAGAATGTCCGCGGACATGCCCAGGTCCCGGACGCGCAGTGGATCGATGCACACCGACTCCACCGGCAGGCTCATCGCCAGACGCTGGCCATTCCGGTCGAGGATCATGCCGCGCGGAGCCCGCACTTCCACCATCCGCTGCTGTTGTTGGAGCGCTAGCGTCTGAAACTTGTTGTGTTGCAACACTTGGATCTGAATCAGGCGGCCAACAATTAACGCAGCCCAGACAAATGCCAGCCGTGCCAGCATGTGCACGCGTCTTGTCGCCAACGTGTCCATCTTGAGCCCCTGGATCTAGTGCAAACTACTTCTTCGCTAAGATCTGATCCGACTTCGTGTCGAGATAAACGACGCTCTCCGCGCCGGGATCGACAAAGCGCTGTGCCCGGGCCAGCTCTTCGAGCCGCGCGGGACTGAGCAGCCTGGTCTCCTGCAGTTCCAGCGCTGCGCGATCCAGGTTCAGGCGCTCGCGCTCCTGGCGCAGGGCTTCCGTCCGATACCCGGCCATTAAGCCATAGAGCGTCGGAAGCAGCAGCCCGATCATGAGCATGGCCGTCAGACACGAATAGCCGATCATCCGCCAGCACACCTTGCGCGCGGCCGGATCGGCCAGCCGCAGCACGCGCGAATTGTCGATGTGCTTCACGAAGAAGTACACATCTTCATTCGGAAATTGAGGAACCTCGAAGGGATCTTCCGCTTCGAGCACTCGGATGCGGGGCGAGATCTCTTCGGAACTCTTCGCCGCGCTGAATCGATCGAAAATGGTTGCCAGGGTTGCCATTGTTCTCTTTTTGACTACTTCACCTCCACCGCGCGAAGTTTTGCGCTCCGCGAGGGAGGGTTATTCTTGATTTCTTCCGGTGACGGCTTGACCACGTGCTTGGTGAGTATTGCAACTCTCCCCGCGCGCGCCAACGTCTGAAAATTCTGCTTCACTTTTCGGTCTTCCAGCGACATGAATGTGAGGACCACGATTCGTCCGCCGCGCTTGACCAAATCCGGAGCAATGGATAGCAGCCGATCCAGCTCCCCTTGTTCATCGTTGACCGCCAGACGCAATGCCATGAAGGTTTGCGTGGCTGGGTGCAACTTGCTCGTTCGGGGCACGGCCTCTGCGATCACACGTGACAAGCGCTGTGTCGTGTGGATCGGCCGCGCCCGAACGATTGCTCTGCTGATTCTCCGCGACCTCCTTTCGTCGCCGAGTTGATAAATCAAGTCGGCGAGTTCTTTTTCTGACGTAAAATTGACAATCTCGTCGGCCGTGTTCTCCTGACTGCGATCCATGCGCATGTCCAAGGGACCATCGGCCATCAGCGAAAACCCTCGTTCCGGTTCCAGCAGTTGATAGCGGCTCACACCGAGATCGGCCAGCAACCCGTCCACCTGCTCGATTCCTTGAGTCGTCAACGCCGAACGGAGCTCCGAAAACGGTCCGTGGTGAAACCGGATCCGATCCGCCCATTCCGCTGTATTTCGCCTGGCTATCTCGAGCGACTCCCGATCCCGATCGTTCGCAATCACGAAGCCCGCGCCGCTCAGCCGCTCCGCAATCGCCCCTGTGTGCCCACCTAAACCCGCGGTAGCGTCCAGGTAAATACCGTCCGGCCGGATTGCGAGGTGCTCCAGGCACTCTCTGAGCATCACGGGGACGTGCATACATAGTCGCTACTTGAATCCCTTCAGCTTCGCCACCTTCAGCTTGTCGGCCAGCTTCTCCCTCGCCAGCCGCTTGCGCGCTTCATATTCCGCCATCGAGTAAACGTTGATCGCGCTCTGCGAGCAGTCCAGGCGAACTTCCTGGTTCTCCAGCGACATCGCGCGCCGCAGATCGGTCGGCAGCGTCAACCGCCCCTGTGGATCGACCTTGGCTTCAGCGCCGTAGTCGTTCGTCACGAACGCCAGCGAATCGGCCGCATCCGGATCCTCAGTCGACAACTGCTCCAGAACTTTTTCGTTTACCTTCCACACCGAAATGGGGTAGATTCGAGCTATGCGGTCGTCCACGCTGGTCACGAACAGCTTGTCGTCTCCGAATCCGCCCAAAAATGTTTGCACATCGACCGGGAGCTTCAGCCTCCCCTTCTCGTCGACATGTGCCGTAAAGAACCCCCGAGGAGGCTCCACTGGCGTCGTTTTGGGCTCTTTGTCCACTTAGGTCCGCTTCCGTCCACTTTCGGCCTTTCACAGATTGTGGCATGAGTAAGAAAACAAATGCAAGACTTTTTTGAAATTACCCGTGCCCGGAGAATAGGTTAGCTAGTCACCCACTAGTTCTGGTGGCATCCGTTTCATGAAACCCTCCCTGTACGACCTCGATCCCGGAAACGACTGTCCCGAGTTAGTTCGGATGATCGTCGAGATCCCGAAAGGGTCGACCGACAAGTATGAATACGACCACGATTTAGGTCTTTTTCGGCTGGATCGGGCTCTTTCCTCGCCGGTCCACTACCCTGGCGACTAGGGATTCATCCCTGGAAGGCTGGCGGACGGCGACCCACTGGACGTCCTGGCGCTGGTCGAGGAGCCGAGCTTCACCGGCGGTTCAGAACCGGAACCCACGCTACGACGAAATCCACAGCATCGACCAGATCTTCGCGCATATCCGGCGGGAAATCGAGCATTTCTTCACCATCAATAAGGAACTGGACAGCGGCGCCTCCACCAGCACGCTCGGCTGGAAAGGAGCACGAGACGCACGGAAGATCATTCTGCAAAGCAGGAACATACTTCGCGAAGCCACCTGCGTGATTCGTTTGGAGCCGTGCTTTAAGGTACGATTTGAAAGGATGATTTGATATGGCGCTTGACTGGTCACAGTGTCCCGCCGTCGATACCATTCCCGGCAAGGCCGGCAGCGAATGGGTCTTCAAAAGGACTCGCATGCCAGTGGCGACAGTCTTCGAGAACCTCCAAGCAGGCGCGACCATCGACGAGATCACGGAATGGTTCCATGTCAACCGGGAACAAATCGCTGCCGTCCTGGAATTCGCGTCGCAGAGCCTGGAAACGCCGCACGCACGCTCTAGTTCTGTGGCAAACAGGATCTCACGGAAACGCGCACTGGCCCGGGCCCAAGCTGCGGGCGCGCCAATGCGCAACACTCCTTAAATGGGTATCTCTTCCGACCTCGCACCGCTCTTTCAGCGCGACCTGACCAGGCTCGTTCAGCAACTGCAGGCTTTTCCGAGCGAAGACATCCTTTGGAAGAGCGCCCCTGGCATCAGCAACACGGCCGGCAATCTGGTTTTGCACCTGGAGGGCAACCTCCGCGAATATATCGGCCGCCAGTTGGGCAACCTGCCCTATCGTCGAGAGCGAGATCAGGAGTTCGCCCGCAAGGAAGTCCCGGTCGCGGACCTCATTTCACGGACGGAAGATCTCGGACGCATCATTCCGGCCGTGATCGCGGGGTTGTCAGACCACCAACTGCAGGCCACCTACCCTGAAAAGGTTCTCGGGCGCGAACTTTCCACCCAACAGTTCTTGATTCACCTGCACGGTCATTTCAACTATCATCTCGGCCAGATCGACTACCTGCGCCGCATCCTGACCGAAGGCGCTACGGTTCAGTACGCCGGCCTTTAACGGCTATTCTTCGGCGCCAGCTTGTTTTTCCGCCGGCTTCAAACTGATTCGAATGATCGCCGCGGCCGACATCGCTTTGACCGCTTCGTGCGAATCCGACAGGCCTTGCTCGAGCTTGGGAATCGAGTCGGGATTGCCGCACTTGCCTAGCCCCTTCGCTGAGGCTGCTTTCACGACCCAATTCTTGTCGTTCGTATAAGTCCAGTCGAGCAGCCGCACGGTCTGGCCGTCGCAGTCCTGCGCCAGCAACGTGGCGGCGATGGTTCGCCCACCGGCAGAGCCATCCTTGAATGCCTGCTCGGCGGCCAGAATTCCGATGTTAAATGGACCCAGCAGCGCGCCGGAGGCTTCCTTCAGTCCCATCACGGCCAGAGCCTTGGGATCACGCATCTTGCGCTTGGCGTCTCGCATGGCGCCGCCGATCAATCCTTCCGATGACTTTTCTTGGCCAGTCAGGACATCCTCGATCAGCCCTCGGCCGCCCCGGTCGCCAAGATCCCAGAGCGCTTTCGCGGCGGCGAACGCCACTTCGGCGGAAGGATCGTCCAATTCGGTTTTGAGCAGTGGAATCGACTGCTTGGACTTCATTTCGGCCAGTTCGGCGATGGCCGTCTGGCGCACCAGCGGATCCTGATCTTTGGCAGCCACTTCCACCAGCCGGATGGCTTCCGGATCCAATCCGATCGAACCGGCCGCCGTCACTGCCTGCCGGCGTTTCTCAGGATTCTTGTCGCCGAGGCTTTGCTTCAAAACGTCCCAGGCGGTTTTCTCCGGCTGCGCCAGCAGCGCGCTGCTGGTCAGAAGAAATACGGCTGTAAATCGTCGAATCATTCGGCACCGCTTTCTTTGAGGATTGTACACTGAGATTGAGACTATGCTGAAATCCACATTTGTGTTTCTCCTTGCCGCTGCCGCTTCGGCGCAGGTCCAGCAGTTCGAGCCGAAGCTTCCAGCGCCATTCGCTACGCCGTCTTCCACCAACCAGCCCAGGGTGGTCAGCCGGCCCGATGGCGCTCAATTGAAGGTCCCGCACGGCTTCGAGATCGAAGAATACGCCGCTGGCTTCAACACGCCGCGCTTCATGCTTCTCGGCCCCAGCAACGAGATCATTCTCAGCGACAGCTCGGCCGGCGCTGTCTACGTCCTGACCGACAAGAACAAGTCGTACAAAGATCCGGAACGTAAGCAGATCCTCTCGGGTCTGGATCGGCCGTACGGCCTGGCGCTCTGGAAGGACTATCTTTACGTCGGCGAGCGAACGTCCCTCAAGCGCTACAAATACGACGCCAAGAACATGACCGCCAGCGCCGGTCAGGAGATTGCCTCGTTCAAGGAATTTGTCCAAAGCCATTGGACCCGCAGCCTGCTGTTCGATCGCAAGGGCGAGAAGCTGTATGTCGGAATCGGCTCGGGCTCGAACGTCGACACGGGTGATAATCCGATGCGCGCCGCCATCAATCGCTACAATCCGGACGGCAGCGGCCACGAAATCTACGCCTCGGGCACGCGCAATCCTATCGGCATCCATTGGTATCCCGGTACCGACACGCTGTGGGCGACGGTGCAGGAGCGCGATGCCCTGGGCGACGACTTAGTGCCCGATTATTTCACGCACATTCAGCAAGGCGCGTTTTACGGATGGCCGTATGCCTACGCCGGTCCGCATGAGGAACCGCGTCACAAAGGCGAGCGGCCGGATCTAGTGGCAAAAACCATCGCCGGCGATGTTCTAATACAGTCACACAGCGCCGTGATCGATTTCCTGTTCTACACCGGAAAGCAATTCCCCGCCGAATACCAGGGTGGCGCTTTCATTGCTCTGCATGGATCCTGGAATCGGTCGAAGCGCGTCGGCCAGTCCGTGGTCTTCATTCCTTTCAAGGACGCGAAGCCCAGCGGCCCGGTACAGGAATTCCTTACCGGATGGCTGATCTCTCCGGATTCTCGCGACGTTTGGGGACGCCCTACGTGTATCCTGCAATTGCCCGACGGCAGCATTCTGGTCGCCGATGACGGCGGGAAAAAGATTTGGCGAATTACTTATAAAGGCTAGCGGCTGAATCTCAGCATGCTTTCGCGCTGCGCTTGGATTCTATTTGTGTCTCTGGCGGTGGCTCAGACGCCGCGGCCGCCCCTCAAGGAATTCAGCCATAAGAAGCACCTGAAGCTAGGTAACGTGGCGCCCGTGATCGCGTCAGCGATCGACAAAGGAACCTACCTTGGGAACGACGGCGCAAAGATCCGGCCGCTATTAAATACCAACAACGCGTGCGCGGCTTGTCATCACGGTATTGAGGAGTCGGACGCCGTTTCGCGCGAGAGCATGCCACACATGGCCGACTGCCTGGTTTGCCACAACCAGATCGAGCTCCCCGACAGTTGCGCGTTCTGCCATCCCAAAGATGCAAATTTGAGGCCTGTGAATCACGTGGCCGATTTCCTGGACACGCATACCAACAAGCGCGCCGGACTCGACATGACCACCTGCGCGGTTTGCCATGGGCGTAAGTTCACCTGCCTGGGATGTCACTTGAAATAACGGAGCCAGGAACAATCCAGCGATCGCTCGGCCTGCTCTGGCATACTTAGGGCTCAACGTGAAGGCTTCGCGACCATTCGTGTCCACCACTGCCCGTTGGCTGGCGTTCGCCTCATCGGCGCTCATCATGGTGGGCATAGCGCCCTCCCAAATTCTGCTGGCGCTGGCGCTGGCGTTCTTGCTGTTATCGGAAGAAAAGCTGCAGCTTCCCCCGATCAAACTCCCGCTCGGCCTTTTCCTTCTCGGGACCTTGATAGCTCTGGCCTTCTCCGAAAATCCAGCCGCCGGCATGACCCAAGTTCGCAAAATGTACGTATTCTTAACGCTGCTGGTGGTGTTCTCGCTGCTGCGCGACATCCGGATGATCCGCTGGCTGGTGCTCACTTGGGCCGTGATCGGCGGTATGAGCGCCACACGCGGCATCGGCCAGTTCGTAAACAAAATACAACAGGCCCGCGCTTTGGGCAGAAGCTTTTACACCTTCTATGTCGGCGAACGCATCACCGGTTTCATGAGCCACTGGAATACCTTTTCCGTACTGTTGATGTTCGCGCTCATCATGCTGGTGTCCTTCCTGTTCTTCGCGCCTGAGTCTCGCCGGAGAGTCTGGGCCTGGATTCTGTTGGCGCTGGTAATCGGCCTCGGCCTGCTGTTGGCTGAGACGCGCGGTGTCTGGATCGCAAGTGTTGCCGCGGGTTTATACCTGTTATGGTTCTGGCGCCGCCGGCTGGTTTTGGTGGTTCCGATCGTACTTCTGGCTGGATTCTTTCTCGCTCCCGCATCGATGCGCCAGCGCTTCACGTCCATTCTGCGTCCGAGCAGCGTCGATTCGAACCAGTTCCGCGTCGTCACCTGGCGCACCGGCCTGAACATGATCAAACAGCATCCGTTACTCGGTCTTGGCCCCGAAATGCCCAGAATCAAGTTCGAGGAGTATGTGCCGGCCGGCATCCCGCGGCCTCTGCCGGAGGGTTCCTACATTCACCTTCACAACATTTATCTGCACTATGCCGCCGAGCGCGGAATTCCGACGTTGCTCATGTTCTTGTGGCTCATGGGGAAAATCCTGTTCGACTTCTGGCGGGGACTTCGCACTCTCCCGCCGGGCCGCGACAACCGGCGGTTTTTGCTGCACGGAGGAATCGCGGTGGTGCTCTCCATCCTGATCGAGGGCGTGGCGGACGTGAATCTCGGCGATAGCGAAGTGCTGGCGATGTTCCTGGTTATCGTCGCGATTTGCTACACAGCGCTAGCAAAAGACGTACAGCTTTTGAAAAACGAGCAACCGTTACACGCCGGTCAGGTTGCTGAACTCTCCTGAACAACCGCTCCCTTTGGTCACGGCTCTGCCAGCGGCGCTTTCCGGTTGGAGCGGTGAACAATTTGTTAGTGCGGTGCAGCTAACAATTCGATTTGGTTGTAGCGGCGAATGATTCGCGAGGGATTGTAAGCGCCCCTAGCCGAGCCGTGACCACAGGGAGCGGTTTAGCCAAGCTTTCGACTCCTCTACTCTTTCGGCGCAATCCCCAGCGCCTTCATCTTGCGATAGAGATTGCTGCGCTCCAGACCCAACGCCTCAGCCGTCTTCGTCACATTGCCTTTGGTCTGATCCAGTGTCTTCAAGATATACTCGCGCTCCGCCGCGGCTCGCACCTCATGCAGACTCCCAAACCGTTCCGCCGGACGGTCCGCCGGGCGCTTGGCGGGATTCAACGGAATGTGCCGCGCATCCACGCGCACTTGCGGATTCATGATCACGATGCGCTCCATCAGATTCCGAAGCTCGCGAACGTTTCCCGGCCAGCGATGCTCTTTCAAAACCTCGTATGCCTCCAGCGTCAGCTCCTTAGGCTTACGGCCATAAGCCATCGTGAATTCCTTGAGGAAATGATCCGCCAGCAGCGGCACGTCTTCGATGCGTTCGCGCAGCGGGGGCACATGAAACGGGATCACGTTCAGGCGGTAGAACAAATCTTCGCGAAAATTTCCGCGCTCGATTTCTTCCTCCAGGTTCTTATTGGTGGCAGCCACAACCCGCACATCCACCTGAATCGACGTCTCCGCGCCAACCGGCTCGAAACGCTGTTCATCCAGCGATCGCAGGACCTTGGCCTGTGTCTTGAGACTCATGTCGGCCACTTCGTCCAGGAAAAGCGTTCCCGCATCGGCCTTCTGCAGCTTGCCGGTTTTATCTTCCAGCGCGCCCGGGAAGCTGCCCTTGCGATGCCCGAACAGCTCGCTTTCGATCAGGTCCTCAGGAATCGCGGCGCAATTCACTTCGACGAAGGACTCCGACGCCCGCGCGCTGCTGGAATGAATGGCATGCGCCACCAGCTCCTTACCGGTCCCGCTTTCGCCGTAGATCAACACCCGGCCATTGGTGGCCGCCATCAGTGTGAGTTGCTGGCGCAGCGCCTTCATCGGAACACTTTCGCCGATGATCTGCAGCCTGGAGCGCCCGTCTTCCTTGAACCGCTCCAATTCCAGCTCGAGCTTGTGCTGCTGCAGCGCGTTCTTCGCCACCACGCTCACTTTCTCGATGGTGAGCGGCTTCTCGATGAAATCAAAAGCCCCCAGCTTGGTGGCCTTGACAGCGGTCTCGATGGTGCCGTGCCCGGAAATAATCACGACCACCGGGCGGTTCGCAAACGGAATTTCTTGAATCCGCGCCAGCGTTTCGAGACCGTCCATGCCGGGCAGCCAGACATCCAGCAACACCAGATCGTAGGAAGAGCGGTTGAGCTCCTCGCAGCATTCTTCGCCGCTGCCTACCGCATTGGTCTGATAGCCTTCGTCTTCCAGCACGCCGGCCAAGGACTGGCGTATGGATGGCTCATCGTCGACGATCAGGATGCGCGCGTTCACAACCGGCTCTCCGAGGCGGGGACTTCGGCGGCCCGGGCTTCCCGATCCACTGCCGCCAGCGTCGGAACGTCGACGATGAATCTGGCTCCCGCCGGCGCGTTGTCTTCAATGCGAATGGTGGCATCGTGGTCCGCCAGGATGCGGTTCACAATCGCCAGGCCGAGCCCGGTGCCGCGGCCCTTGGTCGAAAAATATGGAAGAAACAATTTTTCCTTGTCATCGCGGGAAACGCCGCATCCGGTGTCCGCCACGATCAGCTCCACCGACTCGGCTTCAGTTGCCCGGGTGCGGATGTAAAGACGTTTTACGAGTGAATCCTCCATGGCTTCGGCCGCGTTGTCCACCAGGTTGACCACCACGCGCTTGAAATGCTCCGGGTCTATCTTCACCTGCGCAAGATCCGGCGCGAGGTCCTTCTGCACCTGAATTCCGTCCAGGCGTCCATCGAACACCGTGAGAGCCTTCTCCACTACTTCGTTCAGATCGAACGGAACTGGATGCGCCGCCGGGAAGCGCGTGAACTGAGAGAACTCGTCTACCAGCGTTCTGACGGTCTCCACTTCGCGGCTGATCGTGACCGAGCATTCGCGCAGGATACGCCGCGTATCGGCGGTCGGCTCGCCGCGATCTAACTGGCGGCCGATCCGTTCGGCGCAAAGAGCGATGGGCGTAAGTGGATTCTTGATCTCATGCGCAACTCGCCGGGCCACTTCATGCCAGGCGGCAGCTTTCTGGGCCCGCAGCAACTCGCTGGTGTCTTCCACCACCAGAACGAAACCCGAAGTGCGTTGCAGGTCCAGAGCGGCCACGGTAAGCGCCAGATGGAGCACGCGCTTCTCGGCCTTGTATTCGATCTGCGTACCGGCCACGCCGGTGCGCCGCGCCCGATTCATCAGGTAGCGAATCTCGGCGGTATCCTCGCGCGAGAACAGGTCGCTCAGCCGGGCTGCCCGCGCGACTTGGTCTTCCGGAAAAATTCCCATGAGCGCCCGATTGACGCGTTGTATCCTGCCATCGGATGTGAGCGATATCACGCCGGTCGGAATGCTTTCGAGAATGGCTTCGGTGAAGCGCCGCCGCGCTTCCAACTCTTTGCTGTTAGTATCCAGCGCCTCCGTCATTTCGTTAAAGGCCTTCACCAGAGTCGCCATTTCGTCGATGGCGCCGACATGCACGCGATATCCCAAATTGCCCTTGCGGATCTGGTCGGCAGCCTTCAGCAGCGCTGTAATCGGCGTGCTTATCTGGCCAGCCATATATCGGGCCACCCAGATCGCAAAGAATAAGATGAACAGGGTGATGAGCGTTAGAAGCAGCAGGTACATGCTGCGAAACCCGCGCCGATCCACCGCGAGCTGGTTGTATTCTGCAACGTAGCCATTGATCTCGCGCTGGCGAGCC
>JBGPSX010000069.1:0-12119 GCA_041490325.1 Bryobacteraceae bacterium
CCGGCGCTTTGGAGATTACCGCAAGCGGGACGCGCTTTGTGCCGTATCCAGATATGCGTTGGTTGGGCATGGCATTCGCCGCGGGAGCGCTGATTGGGAGTTTGCTGCTAGGTCGGCGTTCGCGATCCTAGCGCGCCCATAGTACACCGGTCGCGGTAGAATCTTGCTGATGAAAACGCGCGTCAGCATTGCTCTCCTGGCAGTCGTCTTCGTCGCACCGGCTTTTGCCCAACCGGACACACTGCGTGACCTCGATACGTACGTCCTCCAGGCGATGAAGATGTTCGACATGCCCGGCGTCTCGGTCGCGATTGTCAAAGACGGTGCTGTCGTGCTCGCCAAAGGCTACGGTGTTCGAAAACTCGGCGAGAGCGCGCCAGTCGATTCGCACACGCTATTCGGCATCGGATCCAACACCAAGGCGTTCACGACTGCAGCGCTTGGAATTCTCGTGGATGAGGGAAAGCTTAGATGGGACGACCCCGTCGTAGATCGTTTGCCGGGCTTCCAGATGTACGATCCCTACGTCACCCACGAGATGACGATTCGCGATCTGCTGACTCATCGAAGTGGGCTCGGACTTGGCGCCGGTGACTTGCTGTTCTTTCCGCCTACCAGTTTCACGCGCGAAGAGATCATCCAGAAGCTGAGGTACATCAAGCCTGCTTCCAGTTTTCGCAGCAAGTACGCTTACGACAATCTGCTGTACATGGTGGCGGGCCAGATTATCCCCGCTGTCACGGGAAAACAATGGGAGCAGTTCGTTCGCGAGCGAATTTTCGGGCCCGTCGCCATGACGGACAGCAACACCAGCGTCGCCGAGTTTCGTCCCGGTAGCAATGTTGCGACTCCGCATGCTGAGGTGGATGGTAAGGTGCTGCCGATCGAGATCGCCAAGCTCGACAACACTGCGCCGGCGGGCGCGATCAACTCCAGCGCGTCGGATATGGCGAAGTGGGTCATGGTGCAGCTCAACGGCGGACGGCTATCGATTGAGCCAGAGCGCCGCTTATTCAGCGAACGCGTGGCGCGCGAAATGTGGTCGGCGCAGACGATTCTGCCGAACAACGAACCCCCGCCAGCGCTGGCGGAGTTGCGATCCAATTTTGCGGCGTACGGATTGGGATGGTCGCTCAGGGAGTATCGCGGTCACAAGCAAGTAAGCCACACCGGCGGGCTGCCGGGTTACGTGTCCCAAGTCTTGTTGCTGCCGGATGTAAAACTTGGCGTGGTGGTGCTCACCAATCAGGAAGCCGGCGGTTTGTTTTCCGCGGTGACCTATCACATCCTTGATGCCTATCTCGGCGCGCCGCCGGTGGACTGGATCAAGGCGTTTCATGATCTTCGCGACCAACAGCGGGCACGCGCCGCGGAGGCGGAGAAGAAACAGAGCACAGCCCGCGCCAAGGATTCCCGGCCGTCGCTCGCGCTCGAGAAATACGCCGGACGCTACGTTGACGCCTGGTACGGCGACATCACGATTGCGGTGGAAGAGCGCGGCCTGGTGATGCGCTTCAGCCACTCGCCGCAACTGACCGGCGATCTGGAGCACTGGCAGCACGATACCTTCAAGGCGCGCTGGCGCGATCGCAGCCTGGCGGCGGACGCGTTCGTGACGTTTTCCTTGAATCCGGACGGGAGCATCAGCCAGATGAAGATGGTCCCGGTGTCGCCGTTGACTGATTTCAGTTACGACTTCCAGGATTTGTTGTTCACGCCGGCGAAATGAGCCAGCCGTGACCCGCTAAAATAGGTTAGTGCAAGTCTCAATCGACATTCCAGATGAGCTCTTTCGTCAACTAAACGTCGTTGCGACTCGCCAAGGCATCACTCTAAAAGCATTATTACGGGAGGCTCTTGAGAATGAGTTACGCCGGCGCCGAAAGCGAGCTCGATTCCCTATCTTGAATTCGAAGAAGCCGGGAAGCCTGAACTTGACGAATGCCGAAATCGAAAGACTGCTGACCCTGCCTTAGTGTCTCGGAGCCTTTCTTTCTACTGATTGGCTTTCGTCTTCAAGTCGCGCACCCGAACCAGCAGCGCGGTGAGCTTGCGTTCGAGTTCCGCGACCGCTGCAACTGCTTGAGTGGCCGGTGTTGCGTCGGCGCCTTCGATCACGCCCAGCACTGTTGTGAGCTCGCCGTTGAGCCGCGTGAGGCTGTCGCCGCCCTCGGCAGCTTCGAATCCTCGCCCGCCACCCGATCCTTGAATTGCGGCTGCCTGCTTGTCGAGCTCGGGATTCTGCTTGAGCTTCGACCGCATCGCGCGGATTTCCTGCAGAGCTTCATAATCCTGGCGCAGCATGCCGGTTAACTTCGTTGCTAGCGTGAACTGCTGCTGTAAAGCAGCCGCGGAAATCTTCACGCGTGGGTCCATCTTCACGATCAACGGCTGTGTATAGCCCTTGCCATCCACTGTCAGCACCACTGAATATTGGCCGGGCATAGCCGCCGCTCCGAGAGGATGACGCGGCGTGTCGTGATAAATCGCCGAGATCGGGTAGTCGTGGCGCAGCGAGTCCGGAGGCGCATAGTGCACGTCCCACACAAAACGGTGCATGCCGGCGGCTGCCGAAAGAATTGGGGTCGGGCGAATCCAGTAGGTCGGTACATTTAGCTCGCGGTCGATCGGCTCGGGTTGGTCATCGCTCGCATAACGCCGCACCAGCTTCTTCGCGCCGTCCAAAATATCAAGAGTCACTCGCGACGAGACGCTGGACTTCAGATGGTAGTACACGATCGCTCCGTCGGGCGGATTCTGACCGGCCGGCTCTTCCGGCGGCAGCGGCGTGTCGGTGTTCTTGCTGCGACGGAACCGCACGGCGGCGCTCGGCCGGAACAGGTGCGCATCGGAAGCTGCAATCGCCGCGCTCATCTGCCGCAACGGCGCGATGTCGTCCAGAATCCAGAAGCCCCGGCCATGTGTGCCAACCACCACGTCGTTGTCGTGAATCACCAGGTCGCGAATGGAAATCGCCGGCATGTTCAGCCGCAGAGGTTGCCAATCATCGCCGTCGTTGAACGAAACGAAGACAGCCAGCTCGGAGCCGGCGAACAGCAGTCCTTTGCGCACCGGATCTTCGCGCACTGTGTTGATGGGCCCTTCGGGCAGCCCATTCACAATTTCCTTCCACGTCTTTCCGCCGTCGTGCGTGCGATAGATGTGCGGTTTTAGATCGTCGAGACGTATGCGATTGATGGCCGCGTAGACGGTCAGGTCATCGAAATGGGACGCGTCCAATTGTGAGACCTTGCTCCACGGCGTCAACTCCGGCGGCGTGATGTTCTTCCAGGACTTGCCTCCGTCGCGCGTAATGTGAATCAATCCGTCGTCGGTGCCTGCCCAAATTACGTTGACGTCTTTGTGCGACGGCGCAATCGCGTACACCACGCCGCGTCTGGTGGCCTGCCGCTTCGCCTCTTCACTGAACACTCCGACGTTGGCTGGAACATCGTACTTCTCGCGCGACAGATCGGGGCTGATGGTATCCCAGCTATGTCCACCGTTAATGGTTTTGAAAACGACATTCGATCCGAGATACAAGACATGCGGATCGACCGGCGAGAACAGCACCGGCATGGTGCGGACAAAACGATATTTTCCGCTTCGAAGCACCGTGGGTCCAACCTGCTGGACTTCACCGGTGGTCTGATCGAAGCGCGAGAGCTTTCCGCCGTAGACAATATTCGGATTCAGCGGATCGGGCGCCACGTATCCGTACTCTTCCACGCCCACCGTGTGCCAATCGCGAAACGTAATCTCGCCGTAGTCGCTGCGGCTGACCACGCTCGCCGATCCGCTCTCCTGCTGGCCGCCATAGACCCAATACGGAAAGCGGTTGTCGGTGCTCACGTGATAGAACTGCGCGGTCGGCTGGTTGTACCAAGAGCTCCAGGTGCGTCCACCGTTGACAGAGATGGTTGCTCCCTGATCCACCGCAAGTAGGATCAATTGCGGATTGGTGGGATTGATCCAGATGGTGTGATAGTCGTCGCCGCCGGGTGCTCCCTTGAACGCAGTGAAGCTCTGGCCGGCGTCAGTGGAACGATACAACGACGTGTTCGTTACATAGATTAGATCTTTGTTTTTCGGATCCACTCGCACGCAGGCGAAATCGGAACCGCGGCCGGTGACGCGCTGTTCGGTGTTGGTGCGATGCCAGGAGGAGCCGGCGTCGTCGGAGCGATAGACTGCGCTCGGCCGTCCTTCAACGAGAGCGTACATGCGCTTCGGATCGCTGGGTGCAATCCCGATCCCGATCCGTCCCAAACCTTCGGCCGGCGTGGGCAAGCCGCCGGTGAGCTGAGCCCACGTCGCGCCGCCGTCAGTCGATTTGAACAATCCACTATTCGGCCCCTGCCAGGCGCCGTTCTCCCAGGGTCCCTGCCGCGCGGACCAAAGCACCGCGTAAACCGTCCGCGAATTCTCCGGATCGAAGGCGAGATCGATCGCGCCGGTGTTCTCGTCCTTGTACAGCACCTTCTGCCAGGTCTCTCCGCCGTCGGTGGAGCGAAAAACGCCGCGCTCCGCGTTTGCGCCATAGGGATGTCCGAGCACCGCGACGAAGACGCGATTCGGATCGCGCGGGTCGACCAGGATCGCAGGAATCTGTTGTGCATCGCGCAGGCCCAGATGCCGCCACGTTTTGCCGGCGTCGGTGGACTTGTACATTCCGTCGCCGGTGGAAAGATCGGGACGCTGCAAGCCTTCACCACTCCCGGCGTAAATGATGTTGGGATCCGATGGCGCCAGCGCGAGCGCGCCGATGGAGCCGGTGGGCTGATCGTCGAAGATCGGATTCCAGGTGTGTCCCGCGTCGTCGGTCTTCCAGATGCCGCCGTTGTTGACGGCGACGTAGTAGACGTTAGGCTGAGAAGGAATTCCGGCCGCGGCGACGGTGCGGCCTCCGCGAAACGGTCCAATCGTTCGCCAGCGCAGGCCGTCATAGAGCGAGGGCGTAAACTGCTGCGCGGCCAAAGGCAGAATGCTCCCCAGTATCAAGAGAGCCCTCCGCGAAAAACGGGTGATCATGCGTGTACGGATTGGGCAGCAGCTTGGAATAACGAGAAAACTGCGCCTTGCGGGTCGGCGCAAACGGCTAGCTCGCCCACGCCTTCGATGTTCATCGGCGGGACATAGAAAGTCGCACCCAGCTCCTTAGCTTTGCGAGCCGAGTTGGCAAGGTTGGATACGGCGAAGTAGACCAGCCAGTGGGGAGGCGCGTGAGGATCACGATGCCCGGAGGGTGGAACGCCACCGATGAATGACTCGCCATTCTTGATATGCAGGTAATCGGATGGGTCCTTGCCTTCACCTGTGACGAGAGTCCATCCGAACAGTTTGGAATAGAATTCTTTGGCGCCGTCGCGATTGGGCGTGCTTAAGTCGGCCCAACAGAAGGCGCCTGGGTCGCCTGAAATGCCAATCCCGAAGTTCTGCTTGGCTTGCCAGACGCAGAACGCGGCGCCGGCTGGATCCTGAACAACAGCCATCCGTCCGAAATCGCCGACGTCAAATGCCGGCACTAGAACCTTGCCGCCCAATTGGGCAGCTTTAGCGGCAGCCTCATCGGCGTTGCTGACTGCGATGTACAGATTCCAATGCGGCGGTATGCCCATGGAACGCTCATCGGCGCGCATCGTGTAGCCTGCGGCGGCGTCGCGGCCATCCAATTTGAAAATGGTGTAAATCTCATCCGGCCCCATCTGATTGTCATTTGCCTGCCAACCGAGAAGGGAGGAATAGAAGGTCTTAGCCGAGGCTTGATCCGTGGTAGCAAGTTCAAGCCAGCAAAATTCACCGGGGACGTGTTTATCGACATGCGGCATGAGTGGATTATAGTTCAAGTATGCGAGCCCGAATCCTGCCTCTCCTGGCTCTGGCGCTGGCGCTGCCCGCGCAACCACCCCCTCACCCCCGTCCGACCGACCCACTGACCGAAGATGTTCGTTTGCCGAGCGGAAAACTGCAGCGGGATGAAATTCTGAAAGCCGAGCATCAAAAGTCGCTCGAAGATGCCCGCCAGCTTTCGCGCCTGGCCGACGAACTGAAGCTCGATCTCGAGAGAAACGACCGCAATGTCTTGTCTATTTCGCTGCTCAAGAGAACTGAGGAGATTGAGAAACTAGCCAAGAAAATCCACGATCGACTCAAGCATTGATGTGTTACGCTGGAGCGTTTGGCCCACATGGCTCCCACACGAGAAAAAGCCCAATTGATGAGCGCCTCAGAGATTGACCGGACGCTGGTCCGGCTGGCGCACGAGATCCTCGAAAAGACCGAAGATTTGAGCCGATTGGCATTCATCGGCATTCGCCGGCGCGGAGTACCGCTGGCGATCCGGCTGGCGGAGAAAATCAAGAACCTGGAAGCTCTCGAGGTTCCGGTCGGTTTTCTCGACATCAATCTGTATCGCGACGATCTTTCCACCGTGTCTGAAAAACCCGTGCATAACGCCACCGAAATTAATTTTCCGGTGACTGGGAAAGACATCATTCTGATGGATGACGTGTTATACACCGGGCGAACCATTCGAGCCGCCCTGGATGCGCTGTTCGACAAGGGGCGCCCGGCGCGCGTGCAGCTTCTGGTGCTGATTGACCGCGGCTGGCGGGAACTTCCCATCGAAGCCAAGTACGTCGGCCGAATGGTGCAGACCAGCGGGGGCGAGATCATCGAGGTCAAATTCAACGAAGTGGATCAGATGGAAAAGGTGCTGCTCGTGGAAAAAGTGTAGGACGCGAAATCATGCCGGGTGGATTGCTTGGAATCGAACCGCTCGAACGAGTTGAGATCGAGGCTATTCTCGAACGGGCCAAGAATTTTCAGCCACAACAGGTCGAGGCCCAGCGCTCCGATATTTTTCGCGGCCGGATGATCGTAAACCTTTTCTTCGAAGCCTCAACTAGGACTCGAACCAGTTTCGAAATCGCAGCCAAGCGTTTGGGAGCGGATGCAATTTCCATCACGTCTTCCGGATCCAGCGTCGATAAGGGCGAATCTCTGGTGGATACGCTCAACACGCTCGGGGCCATGCGTCCGGCCGCGATCGTTATGCGGCACTCAGCGTCGGGCGCGCCGCATTTTCTGGCGCGTCATCTTCCGACCCCAATTATCAATGCAGGCGACGGGACGCATGAGCATCCCACGCAGGCGCTGCTGGACGCGCGCACTATTCTCGATCGCCGGCCATCGCTCGAAGGCTTGCGGGTCACCATCATCGGGGATATCGCCCACAGCCGCGTGGCGCGATCGAACATGTATCTTCTATCGAAATTCGGCGCCGAGATTGTATTGTGTGGGCCGGCGTCGCTGCTGCCGGTGGAACTGGCCCAAATGACTTCGGGAGTGACGCTGACGCACGATATGCGCGAAGCCATTCGAGATGCCGACGTCATCATGATGTTGCGCGTGCAATTGGAGCGGCAGCATGAGGCTGCGTTTTCAGCGGGTGAATATTTTCAATTCTACGGATTGCGTCCTGAACATATGGGTTTGGCCAAACCTGACGTGATCGTGATGCATCCCGGCCCCATTAATCGTGGCCGGGAAATATCCTCCGAGGTTGCGGATTCGCAGCGCTCCGTGATCCTGAACCAGGTGGAAAACGGGATCGCGGTGCGCATGGCGGTGCTCGAGCGGGTCTTGAGTAACTGAACTGATGCGAAAACTCATTATTCGAAATGGTCGAGTGATCGATCCGGCGGCGCGAATGGATCAAGTGGCCGACGTCCTGGTGGAGGACGGCCGCATCGCGGCTATCGGTGAAAAGCTGCACGTCACTGGCGCAGAACGATTCGATGCTGCTGGTCTGGTGGTTGCTCCTGGATTCATCGACATGCATGTGCATCTGCGGGAACCGGGCTTCGAGCATGCCGAGACGATTGAATCGGGTTCGCGCGCGGCAGCGGCGGGCGGATTCACCTCCATTTGCTGCATGCCGAACACGTCGCCCGTCAACGACAATGCCACGGTTACCAGTTACATCATCGAGCGGGCGGAACGTCACGCTGTGGTGAATGTGTTTCCCATCGGCGCCATTACCAAGGGCAGCAACGGCGAAGAACTGGCCGCCATTGGGTCGATGAAGCAGGCCGGAGCTGTCGCGATTTCCGACGATGGCCGGCCGGTGATGAATGCGCGCATGATGCGGCGCGCCATGGAGACGGCGCGGTCGTTCGGAATTCCTGTCATCGATCATTGCGAGGATTTGCACCTCAGCGCGGGCGGAGACATGCATGAGGGTCTGCAAAGCGTACGTCTGGGATTACGCGGAATCCCGGCCGCTTCGGAAGACGTGATGGTGGCGCGCGATATCCTGCTGGCTGAACTTACCGGAGCGCGTTTTCATGTCGCGCATATTTCGTCGCGGTATTCGGTTGAAATGGTGATGTTCGCGAAGCGGCGCGGCTTGCCGGTCACTTGCGAAGCCACGCCTCACCATTTCGCGCTGGCGGATTCCGACATGCCGCCCTATGACAGCAATTACAAAATGAAGCCTCCTTTGCGCTCGGCTTGCAATGTGGGGACAGTAATGCAGGGCATGATCTCCGGCGCCGTGGATGCGATCGCCACCGATCACGCGCCGCATGCCGGCAGCGAGAAGATGCAGGAGTTTGAGAAGTGCCCGTTCGGCATCATCGGACTCGAAACGGCGATCGGGCTGGCGCTGGAACGGCTGGTGCATCCGGGCAAGATTTCGCTCGAGCGCATGATCGAGCTGTTCACCACCGGTCCAGCGGGCGTGCTCGGTTTGAATCGCGGCAGCCTTGCCACTGGCGCTCCCGCCGATCTCACGATTCTGGATACGGAACGATTGTGGACCTACGACGTGAACAAATCGGCGTCGAAGAGCCGTAACTCTCCGTTCGATGGCCACACCTTCCGGGGCGGCCCGGTGGCGACCATCGTCAACGGCCGGGTTGTGTGGTCCGCTGGCAATTAGAGTACAGTTACAACAGACTTGGACCCCTCCTTTCGCAATCGGCAAATCGAGAGCCGCGGCCGCCGCGGTGGCTGCCTGCCGCTGTTGATCGCCGCCGTTGTCTTTTTCATTGCGATCCGGTTTGTCTCTTCCTGGGTGATCGACTACCAGTGGTGGAAGGAGATGGGGCAGGTCCACACCTGGTTCAGCATGCTGGCCTACGGCGTCATTCCGGCCGTGGTCGCGACCGTGGTTGCATTTGTGGTGTTCTGGATTGCGCACGCCCGCGCGATGAAGCACGCCGGCGCCAGTCTGCGCCGCTATCCGTTATACGCGAAACTTTCAACTCTGGCGATTTTTTTGCTCGCTCTCGTGCTGGCGCTCGGCGCACTCGACACCTGGACAGTGGTTCGCTATTTCGGCGGCGCACGTGGCGGCCAGGTCAGCTCCTGGCAGGATCCTGCTTTTGGCAATCCACTGACGTTCTATCTGTTCGAGCTTCCGTTCTATTCGGATCTTTTGGGCCTGGTACTCGGCATAGTGGTGATCGCCGGGCTGATCTACTGGCTGGCGACGCGGGCCTGGCAAATTCGCGGGCGAGTCCAGGATTGGAGCAGCGTTCAAGAGCTCAGTCTGAGCGAGTTTCGCCTGAGCGGCGCGCTCGAGATCAGGTTTCTGCGAATAATGGGCGCGATCTTTCTGCTCGCGCTGGCGGTGCGATTTTTCCTGGGCCGTTACAGCATGCTGCTGGAAGAACACGGCAGCTTCATGGTGGGCATGGACTACGTGGATCAGAATGTCGCCCTGCCGCTGCAATGGGCATTGATCGGATGCTGTGTGCTGTCGGCGGTGGCGCTGGCGGCGGGCAAGTGGCGGATCGCTCTCGTGGTGGTATTGGCGTTGATTGTGCGCAATGTCGTCCCACCGATAGTCAACGCGACTTATGTGCGTCCAAACGAAATTTCAATCGAGCGGCCATTCATCGCGCGGCACGTCGCGGCCACGCGCTCGGCGTTCGGCATCGATCAGCGCACCCGAGAAGTGGAATTTCCGGCTAAGCCGGAGGAGCAAATCGATTACACCAAGCACAAGCCGTTACTGGACAATGTGCGGCTGTGGGACTGGCACACCTTCCACGACACGATCTCCCAGCTTCAGCCTTTCCGCCCGTACGTGTATTCGGACACCGACTTCGACCGGTACACCATCGACGGTCAATTGCGGCAGGTCCTGCTTTCGCCGCGTGAGCTGGATCTGACTCAGCTCGGCGAAGCGCGATCGCGCTGGATCAATCCGCATTTCATATATACGCACGGATATGGAATGGTGATGGCGGAAGCCAATCAGGTATCGCCGAATGGGCTTCCGGTTCTGATTGTCAAAGATTCGCCGCCTATCATCAGCGTTCCAGGTCTCAAGCTTACAAGGCCGCAACTTTACTACGGACAAAACGTGCATGAGCCGGTATTCGTGCGCACCGCGCAGCCCGAATTCGACTATCCGGCCGGCGAGCACAACGTGGAAAATCGCTACGACGGCAAGGGTGGCTTCCCGATCTCATCGTTGCCGATGCGGCTGGCCGCGGCCATTTCGGAGGGCGATTGGAACATCCTGCTGACCGGATACCTGACCCCGGAAAGCCGGATGATGTTGCGCCGCAATGTCACGCGCAGAGTGGACACGCTGGCGAGTTTCCTGGCCTGGGACAGCGATCCCTATCTGGTTCTGACGAATGAGGGCCGGCTGGTGTGGATTCTCGATGGATACATGACTTCGCGCATGCATCCTTATTCAAGGAGCATCGAGCTCGAAGGCATTGGGTCCATCAATTACATACGCAACTCGGTGAAAGCGACCGTCGACGCCTATGACGGCACGGTCCACCTGTACGTTTTTGATCCTACCGATCCGTTGCTCGGCGCCTACCGGAATCTGTTCCCGGATTTGTTCGAGCCGGCCTCGTCTATGCCGGCCGATCTGCGGCAGCACGTCCGTTATCCGGAAGAGATTTTTGCGGCGCAGGCAGACATTTACCGCCTGTTCCACATGCGCGATCCCGACACGTTCTACAACAAATCGGACGCGTGGGACACCGCCAAGGGATCCGATCAGCAGACGTCGAAGCCCGCGCCGGTGGCGCCGGCCTACGTGGTGGCGACTTTGCCGGGCGAGGATCGACCTGAATTCCTGCTGATGCTTCCATTCACCCCGCGCAACCGCGACAACCTGATCGGCTTGATGATGGCGCGCTGCGACGGCGAACATTTGGGCGAGAAGGTGGTGATGCTGCTGTCCAAGCAGGAGATCATTCTCGGGCCCATGCAGGTGGAAGCGCGCATCAATCAGGATCAAAATATCTCGAAGGATCTGACGCTGTGGAACCAGCAAGGCTCGCAAGTGTTGCGCGGCCAGATGCTGGTGTTGCCAATCGAGCATACGTTCCTATACGTGGAGCCGATCTACATTCAGGCGTCGCAAGCCAAGATGCCGCAATTGAAAAAGGTCGCGCTGGCCATGGGCAACACGCTGATTTACGCCGATACCTACCAACAAGCGCTCGCGCAATTGGCCGGCGCCGGTACTCCGGCTCCGCCGACCGTTACTGAGCAGCGGCAGACGACGCCCACCGTTCCGAATATCCCGCCCGGCACAACGCCCGACGCGCGAATCACCGAGATCCGGCGTCATATGCAGCGCTATCGGGACTTGGTTTCGCAAGGCAAGCTGGCCGAAGCGGGCAGGGAATTGGAAGCGATTCAAGAACTGGTCGGCAGCGGGAAATAAACACCAGGCGTCCCCATGAGTGGGGACGCGGCACGCAAGAGTGCGTGCGCCACGTGGAACTTTTGCCGCAAAAACTCCGTTGCTACCTGTAAGCTCGGCCGTAAAAGGCTGTCCTTACTAACATGAGTTTCTTCCAAGACGTGAAGTTCGCAGTCCGGATGCTGCTGCGCGATCCTGGACCTACCGCTGTCATGATCATTGCCCTGGCGCTTGGCATTGGCGTGAATACGACTGTTTTCACTTTGGTCAATGCCGTTCTGTTTCGTGGCTTGCCCTTTGAAGACCCCGACCGCGTGATGCACCTCTCCAGCAGCAATCACGCCAAGAACCAAAATGACATCGGTGTATCCTATCCCGACTTTAAGGACTGGAAAGCTCAGACCAAAGCGTTCAAGGGGATGGCCGGATCCGC
>JBGPSX010000070.1:0-12117 GCA_041490325.1 Bryobacteraceae bacterium
CGCTGGTCTCGGTGATGGCGAAGCTGAATTGCAGGAAGCAGCCCCGCGGAAAGCGCTGCTGGAAAAGATCCACGTCGCGGCGGTACAGAGCTTCGCCGGTGAGCTTGATCAGACGCAAGTGCGGGAAGCGATCGTCATCGGTGAGCTGCGCGGCAAAGCGGCGGAACGTGGTGGGAACGGCCGACATGACGGTGATTTGGTTTTCGCGCAGCCAGCCGGAAAGCGACGCCAGGCCATCTTCTTTTACGGCGTACGGAAAAACGCTGGCGCCGTTCAGCAGCGCGTTCAGAGAGCCCAGCAGGCGATTCGGCAGAAACCGGTCACCGGCGCCGAGCCTGCCGGCATTGGCGTGGCTGCGCGCGTTGTGGAGAAGACCGCAGTGCGGAGTGAGAACCCCCTTGGGAGACCCAGTGGAGCCGGATGTGTATTGAAGCACGGCTGGCGCGTCCGGGGGAATTTCCAGACCGGGATTCTCGCAGGTGGAAATAGGATGCGTTATTTCGACCACCAGGATACGCGCGGGCGAGAGGGACTCGGCCAGAGCGCGATGCGCCGGAGTGGTGACAACGACTCGAGCCTGGGAATCGGCAAACTGCGCGGCGATGCGGTCGCGGGGAAACGTGGCGTCCAGAGACACGTGAATCTTGCCGGCTTTGAGCGTACCCAGCAACGCCGCGATCGCCTCTCCACCGCTCGGAAGCAGAACCGCGATCGGCTCGAAGCTGCCAGCCGTGCGCGGCGACACCTCCAGAATCTCCCGCGCCAAAGCGTTGGCGAAGCTGTTCAACTGGGCGTAGGTCAGGTCCCGCCGGCCGCGGATCGCGAGCTGATCAGCATACTTTTCGGCCTGCTGCTCGAAGCGGGACGGTATGGACTGCCCGGTCGCGGACGTTTCAAAAGGTGTAAATGAACCTGTCATGTCCGCAGACTTGATTCTGCTACAGTCCCGAACCGGCTGGCAAGCCTCCGGAAATGGCTATACTGGCAATAATTACTCAAAGATGAGGGCCTGATAATGCGCGTGGTTTGCTCCGATCTTGGAGTGGCATTCGATTCAGCCGGGGGAAAGGTCGACGCGCTGGCAAATGTCACATTCGAGACTCGCGAAGGCGAATTCCTGGCGGTGGTGGGACCGAGCGGCTCTGGCAAGACCACGCTGTTGAGGGTGATCGCGGGCTTGATTCCTCCCCAAAGTGGCACAATTCGGCGCATCCCCGAAGCCGACCCAGGGCATCGGGCGCTGATGGTCTCGCAGGAGCACAACCTCTTCCCCTGGATGACCGTTCTCGAGAACGCGGCCTTCGGTTTGGAGATGACCGGAGTGGGAAAAGCCGAGCGTCGCGCGCGCGCCCTGGAGTTGCTGCGACGGTTCGGAATGGCTGGCTGGGATGGTTTTTACCCCGGCGAACTCTCGCTGGGTATGAAACAAAGAGTGGCGGTGATCCGCAGTTTCCTGAGCAATCCCTCGCTGCTGCTCATGGATGAACCGTTCAGCGCGCTGGACGTGCAGACACGCCTCACGCTTCAGGAAGAACTGCTGGCCCTGTGGGAGCAGTCTCACAAGTCGGTCATTTTTGTCACCCACGATGTGGAAGAGGCGATTCTGTTAAGCGATCGCGTTTTGGTTATTGGTAACCGCCCCGGCACCTTGGTGGACAGCTTTCAGGTTCGGTTCGCGCGGCCCCGGCATGCTTCGATGACGCTCGACGAGGAGTTCCTTCAACTCAAGCGAGCCATCTGGGCGAAACTCGGCCTGAAGGCCCGCGCGGGAGCTATCGTTTGTTGAACGATCTGTGCAGCCGGCGCCACGTCTTGCGCGCTACTTCGGCATTGGCGCTGCCACTGCTGGACGCCTGCCGCCGCCCGGCGTCTCCCGCACCATTGCGGGAACTGCAGATCGCGTTCGTCCCCAGGATCACCGTCGCCGGCATTTATCTGGCCGAGGAGGAGGGCTTCTTCCGCGATGCCGGGCTCAGCGTCATGAAGCTAACGCAGCGCAAGAACGAGTACGTCGTGCCGCTGTTGACGGACAGTAAAATCGATGTGGGCTTCGTGCAGGTGAACCCGGCGCTGGTGAACGCGATCGCCTCCGGTGCGCGCATCCGGATTGTAGCCGGCCGCGACGTGGCATCGCGCACCTGCGGGTCGGTCGGCACACTGTATGGAACCCGAAAAAACTTTCCGAATGGCTTGGGCGACTTGCGGATGTTGAAGGGCAAGCGTGTGGCGATCTCGAGAACAACCAATCTGGAAGCGTTCTCCCTGGACGCGGATCTGGCATCGGTGGGGATGAGCTTAGCGGACATTCGGTTGGTTCAAATGGAACAGGGGCAGTCGGTGGCCGCGCTGGTGGAAGGCAGGATCGACGCCACGGTCTGCAATTTTCTGGAGAGCTTCCCCGAAGGACTCTCGACGGAAATTGTTCGCGGACCCAGCATGGCGGACCTTTACCCGGGTATGCAGTACAATTTCGTGGCATTCGGGCCGACGCTTCTCGACGGCGATGCGCGCATTGGCGCCGCATTCCTGACGGCGTTCTTTCGAGGCGCCCGGGCCTTCGCCGCCGGAAAATACTCCAAGAACCTGATGGAAACTCTGAAGCGCGAGCTCGGCCAGGATCCCCAACTGGCCCTCAAAAGCTGCCGTTCGGGCTCGGTGTTGGACGGCGCCATCGACCGGCCCAGCATCCAACGCCTGGTGGATTGGGCAGTCCGTAAGGGTTTCAGCTCGCAGCCACCCGCGATCTCCAGCATCATCGACACCCGCTTCATCGAGGCGATGAAGGCTGGGGTGAATGGAGTCACGCCGTGACCGAGGCGCGCAACCGAGGGCGGGATGCCGCCCTTCGAGTGTGGCTACCGGTGCTGTTCCTGGCTACGTGGCAGATTCTGGCGCAGCTCCAGATTCTCAATCCTTTGCTTTTTCCACCGCCTACGAAGCTGCTGGTGGCGGCCGGGCGGATGTTGAGTACAGGAGAATTAACCGGGCACATCCGCGCCAGCCTGATGCGACTGGTGGCCGGCCTCGCGATCGGCTCCGGGGCGGGCCTGTTTTGCGGCTTGGCGATGGGTGCGTCGCGTACCGCGCGGCGGTCGTTCGAATTCGTCATCTCCGGACTGTACTCGACGCCCAAGCTGGCGCTGCTGCCGGTGGTGATGCTGCTGGTGGGCGTCGGCGAGAAGGCCGGCATCATTCTCATCGCCACCAGCAGTTTTAGCATGATGGCGATTCACTGCCTGGACGCGGTGCGGAACTTGAATCGGGCATACGTCGATCTGGCGATAAATTATGGAGCCGGCCGCCGAGCTGTTTTCTTCAAGGTGTATCTGCCGGGTTGCTTGCCGCAGATCTTCACTGGCTTCCGGCTGGCGGTGGGGCGGGCGCTGGTGATGACGATCTCGGTCGAAATGATCATCGCTTCCAACGGAATGGGGAGCCTGATCTGGATGGCCTGGCAAACCTTCACGCCGGAGAAGCTGTACGTTGCGGTTCTGATGATCGCCGGAACCGGCGCGCTGTTCCACTACGCGCTGCTGTGGTTCGAGAAGATGCTGATTCCCTGGAAGGCGACTGGCGATAGCGTTTGACACCGCCGGATTGCTGCCCGGAGGACGTGACAATTGCAACGAGCGCATCCCGTCCATACTCATGGCATAGTCAATGTAAGGAGCGACGCCATGAAGAACTTTCACCTGCGATTGCGGAATGCAAGGTACGATCAGATCGCGGCCTACGCGGCGAAAATGGCAGGCACGGATCTCGATGTCGATCCTAAACTGGAAGCGGCTGGAATCGAGCACCTTTTGAAGACCGGCAAGGCCAGGAAATCACAAGCGTTGCCTTTGCGGCTACCCAACCGGGCCGAAAAATCAGCCTAAGCGAAGAGTTGCGGGATCACTTGTCCGGCCACCACTGTCGGCCGCTCGGCGCGCCCATTGTGCATGTACGTCACTCTCAGATGGTCGAGACCCAGGGCGTACAACATGGATGCATGAATATCGTTGACGTGCGCCGGAGCCTCCTGCGCGTGCATGCCGATTTCGTCGGTGGACCCGATGTACTGCCCCTTCTTGACGCCGCCGCCCGCCATCCAAATCGTGAATCCCCAGGGATTGTGATCGCGCCCGAGACCCTTCTCGTTGAACGGCGTGCGCCCGAACTCGCCACCCCACACCACTAGCGTGTCCTCCAGCATGCCCCGAGCTTTGAGGTCGGTCAACAGGCCTGCAATCGGTTTATCGGATGCCTTGCACCACTTGCTGTGGTTTTGTTCCACGTTGTCGTGCGCATCCCAGCCGCTGCCTGAACCGGAATATAGTTCGATGAAACGAACGCCCCGCTCCACCAGGCGGCGGGCGAACAGGCAATTCGTGCCGAAGGCTCTGGTCTCTTCTTCGTCCAACCCGTACAGCCTGCGAGTTTCCTCGGATTCCTTGGTCAAGTCCACTGCCTCCGGCGCCGCGCTCTGCATCTTGTACGCGAGTTCATAGGACCGAATACGCGCGTCCAGTTCGTAGTCCTCCTGCTTGTCGGCGGACCAAATCTCATTCAACCGTTTCAGCAGCGCCAGTTCGTTGCGTTGTTCAAAGTCGCTCATACCGTCGGGAGGTTTCAGATTGATGAGCGGAGTGTCACCCTGGCGGAATTGGGTGCCTTGATAAGAGGCCGGCAGAAATCCAGCGCTCCACTGTTTGGCGCCGCCGATCGGATCCTTGTCGTCCAGCATCACGACGAAGGAAGGAAGATTGCGATTCGCGCTGCCTAAACCATAATTCACCCATGCGCCCAACGAGGGCCGGCCGCTCAGAATCGAGCCACTATTCATCTCGGTAACGCTGCCCAGATGATTGATGCCGTCCGTCCAACAGGACCGGATCACGGTCATGTCGTCCACATGTTGGGCGATGTTGGGATACCAATCCGATACCCAGATGCCGCTCTGTCCATACTGCTTGAAGCTACGCTTGGACGGCATCATGCCGTTCTTCGATGTACCGGGCATCGCGGTGAACTTCGGGCGCATCGATTCGGGCAGAGGCTGTCCGGCGAGCTCCATCAGCTTCGGCTTGGGATCGAACAGATCGATATGACTGGGGCCGCCCTCGATAAACAGCCAGATGATGGACTTTGCTTTGGGAGTAAGATGGGGCGGCTTGGGCGCCAGTGGATCCGCAGTAGTAGTGGCTGCCTGCAGACCATTCTCATGCAGCATTTGGGCGAGAGCGATGCCTGCCAACCCGCTCCCCGCTCGTGTGAAAAAATCCCGTCGCGTACAAGCTCGCGGATAATGATCGAATTCCATCGTCGTCCGTCCTTCGTTCAGTTCACGTATACAAACTCGTTGGAGTTCAGCAGCGCCTGGCAGAAATCCACGAAGGCCGCCGCGCGAGCCGGTTGCATACCATCGGGCAGTGTCTCGGGTATTGCAACCGTATCATTGGCCGCTAGCCGCCGGCCGATTTCAGCGGACTGCTGAGTCAAGAAATCGAGCACGGCGCGGCGCTCCTCGTCCTTCGGCGCGCGGGTTAAAACAATTCGAAAAGCGCGCTCTACCTGCTGCTCCGGCGACAAGCCCGCGTCATTGAGCACGCGGCTCGCCAGCTCCAGGGACCAAGTTCGCACCAAGGCATCATTCATCATCACCAACGGCTGCGTCGGGCTCACCGTGGCATAGCGGCGCGAGCAGCTTTCATGCGTGTCCGGAAAATCAAACGCCTCAAACATCGGATAACGCAGGTTGCGCTTCACATACACGTATACGCTGCGGCGATTGGCTTCGGCGGGATCTTTCTCGGTTGTCCAGGAAAGGTACTTCGAACCCTTCCGGCTCACTCCTTCAGGAAGTGGAGGGAAAACGCCCGGGCCTCCCATTTTCAAATTCAACTGGCCACTGGCCAATAGCATGGAATCACGGATGACTTCGCCTTCCAACCGGTGGCGGTTGTAGCGCCACAGCAGTTTGTTGTCGGGATCAACCTCGGCGGCTTCGGGTTGATTGGAAGAAGACTGCTGGTACGTGTTGGACAACATGATCAGGCGATGCATTTTTTTCATGCTCCAGCCGTTCTCGACGAAGGTCGCGGCCAGGTAATCCAGTAGTTGCGGATTGGCCGGCCGCTCACCCATAACGCCAAAATCGCTGGACGAGCCGACAATCCCGTTCCCAAAGTGATCCTGCCAAATGCGATTGACCATGACGCGAGCCGTCAGCGGGTTGCCCGGGTCGGTCAGCCATTTTGCCAGCGCCGAGCGGCGGCCGGTAGAGTTCAGTCCCTCAGGCGACACGATTCTCGAGTTCGCAGGATACAGGATGCTCAAGAAGCCCGGCTGCACTTCGTCCACCGGCGCGTCCCAAACACCTTTGGAGAGCACGAACGTCGCAGGCGCGTTCCGGCTTCCGTCGATCATCGCCTCCGCAATCGGTGGATCCGCTGGTTTCAGCGCGTCGAACTTCGCGATCTCCTTCTTCAGATCAGCGTAGCGTTGCTTGGCTTCGCCCTTCAGGGCTTTTTCCAGGTCTGCATCGGAAGGTAATCGGCTCGCGCTGCGATAGTACATTTGCCACTGCATGGCCGTGCGCTGCTCAGGCGGTGTGAAGACGGCATCCTGGGCTTCCTTGGGGAACATCCCGATGCCTTCCTTGGTTCTTTCCATCCGGACGGGTCCCAGGATCTCCTGCATCTTGGCCCGAATCTCGCGCGTCTGATTCTCCCAGGCGGTGAGTTGCTCACGATAGGCTACGGCTTCCTGCCCGGCCAAGAGACTGGCGCGATCGTCATTCCGGATGTTCGCGAAGAAAGCCTGCAGCCGATAGTAGTCCTTCTGCAGAATTGGATCGAACTTGTGATCGTGGCAGCGAGCGCAGGCGTAGGTCATGCCCAGGAACACGGACCCGACGGTATCGGTGATGTCGTTGAGAATCTCCTGGCGCCGCAGGATCGGGTTCGCGAGGTTGCTTTCGTCCGGCCACAGCCGGTCGAAGCCGGTGGCGATTTTCGCAGCCGCGTTGTCGGGGTACAGTTCGTCGCCCGCGATTTGCTCTCGGACGAAGCGATCATACGGCTTGTCTTCATTGAACGACTGGATGACGTAGTCGCGATAACGCCAGACATTGGGGCGGTTCTCGTCCGCCTTGAAGCCGGCGCTGTCGGCATAGCGTGCCAGATCGAGCCAGTGACGGCCCCAACGCTCGCCGTATTGGGGAGAAGCCAGCAGCCGGTCGACGACTTTCTCGAAGGCGTCCGCTGAGTTTTCGGCCACGAACGCTTGCGCCTCTTCCGGCGATGGTGGCAGACCGATCAGATCGGCATACGCACGGCGGATCAGCGTGATCTTATCAGCCCGAGAATTGAGCTTGAGGTTCTTTGCGTCGAGCTTGGCAACAATGAAGGAGTCGATCGAATTGTGAACCTGGTCGCGGCGCTTTACTTCGGGTATGCCCGGCTTCACGACTTTTTGAAAAGCCCAGTAGCGGCGTTGCTGGTCGGTAAATTTGTTCTCTGCGGCGGCCGGCTGCTCCGATGCGGCCGATGCTGGCGCGTCGAGCTTGATGGCGGGATTCCACTCAGCGCCTCTTTCGATCCAGTCTTTGATGACGGAGATCTGCTGGTCAGTCAGACTACCGCCCATCGGCATTTTCGGCTGCTCTTGTCCCGTGATGTGACGGTACAGACGGCTGGCTCCCGCATCGCCTGGAACAATAGCCGGGCCGTGTTGACCTCCTTTTAGGGCAGCTTCACGGCTGCGGAGGTCGAGGTTGGCCATGCCGGGCGCTTCCCCGTGGCACTGCGTGCAATTTTTCGACAGTATAGGCGCGACGCCGCTGGAGAAGGTGGATTGGTTGGCTGTTTGCCCGGATGCTCCAACGCAAGCAAACAAAGCCAGCGCGGTCCAGGCGGGGAAGAACTCCCGGAGGGTTCCAACCTGCTCACGAAAAGCCATTTCCAGCCTCCGCACGATGTGCTTAGCCCATCTTATCGAAGAATGCGAATGCGGTGGGCTTCGCTATCAGAAACATAGAGTACACCATTGGCAAACAGCACGCCATGCGGACGCGAGAGCTTGCAAGCCTTGGAATCCGGCTCGGGACCATCGCCGCGCTGGCCCGGCCCAAGCACGGTCAAGACGATGCCTTTCTTCAGATCGATGCTCCGGATGACGTGGTTCTCGGTGTCAGCAACATATAAGATGTCGCCGGGCGCATAAGCCAGTCCCTTGGGTCCCGCGAACTTCGCCTTGAGCGCGGGGCCGCCATCTCCCGAGTAACCCTGTTCACCCGTGCCCGCCACTCTATGCACTGTTTGCGTCTTGGCTTCGATGCGGTAAATCGCATTACCCTCACGCAGTGCGAGATAAAGGTCCCCATTCGGTGCGTAGGCAAGAGTACGCGGGCCCTTGAGCGGTGCGTCACTGACCGCAGCTCCATCGGGTGTCGCCTTCGCCTCGCCGTTCCCGCTGTAAGTCTCGATAGTGCCCGCGTCCAGGTGCAGCTTGCGGATTCGCTGGTTTCCGATGTCACAGATGAGAAGCGCACCGTCACGATCGAAAATGATGCTGTGCGGTTGCCGCAGCTGCGCCTTCACGCCCGGTCCACCATCGCCCGTGAACCCTGGCGAGCCCGTGCCGGCGACGGTGGAGATGTTGCCCGTCTGCATGTCCACCTTGCGGATCACGTGGTTGTCACGCTCGGCGATATACAGGTCGCCCTTGGCATCGAAACGTAACTCATGCGGCATGTTGAGCGACGCGGCGACGGCGGGTCCGCCATCACCGGAGTAGCCGCGCTCACCGGTTCCGGCGATCGTAGTTATGCGTTTGGTGGTGAGGTCCAGCCGGCGGATGCGCTGGTTATCGAGGTCGCAAAAGTACAGTGCCCCATCCGGACCGAGCACCAAACCGTACGGGTTGTTGATCTGTTGGTCCGAGAAGCCGGGCTGGCCGTTACCGATGAGGGTAGTCACGTGTCCAGCCATACAAGTGCCAGCCAGACCGACTAGCAAAAATGCCAGCGCATGTTCGCCGGGCAGCATTCGCATGAGTACTACTTTACGCCCAGCGAACCGGCTTAAAATGCAGAAACGAGAAGTGGCTCCCCAAAACACGGTTTTCGGAATTGTTCTCTCAACATTCGTTAGTGTTTCTCGGGGCCGGGATGGATTCGAACTGTCGGGCCGGAGTCACTCATGGGCATCTGCGCGATCCCCTGGTAGGTGTAGGTCATCGGTCGTGGTCCAGGAATGTACGATGTAGTGAGCTCCTGAATTTGAAATCCGGCTTCCTGAATGATTTCGTCGATCTTACGATTCAAGTGGCAACCGCCGCCGATGCGCTTCCAGAGTGGTGTCAGCCGATCCTGCCACCGAGCTACCGCAGTATCGGGAGCGCGGCCGTGTTCTACAAAGATGAGCCTGCCGTCGGCTTTCAGGACGCGCTTCATCTCCCGCAGCGCCGTCTGAGGGTCGCCAATCGAGCACAGCGTCCACGTCAGAACAACGGTATCGATACTCGCGGCCGCCAGCGGCAGTGGTTCCTCGGCAGGCTGCGAAAGGAATTCGACATCAAGCCGTCCCCGCCGCTTGCGTGCCATTCGTAGGAGTTCATGGGACGGATCGACGCCGTAGACATGCTTGACGTCCGGTGAATAGAACGCCATATTCAATCCGGAGCCGATGCCGACCTCCAACACTTCACCGCGCGCCCTGGGAATCCAGGCTTCTCGCAGGCGACGCGTCTCCCGATTGTTCATTGAGAGGTCTGTTGTGAGAGGCAGAACGTATTTCGCGTACAAGCCCATAAGATCCGTTAGCCGCGGTGTCCTAACGCTCTGGCTTTCGAGCAATGAGAACCCACCATCGTGACTTCCCATCCTCGTCAGGAGGGCGCTCAAGAAAGGGATCACGGAGTTCTACAATTTCAAAGCCGGCGCTCTTCACTTCTTGCTTTGCCAGTTGAGGAGCCAACTGGTGATGTTTGATTTGCTCGTCTCGAGAATGCGCTTCGCGGCTATCCCAGATACCTTCCATGAGGACGAACGTTCCACCTGGCTTCAGCGCGGCCAGGGTATGGCGCAACATGGCGTCATGTGCCGTCATCTCGTGATACGCATTCACAATCAGCGCGGCGTCGAGTCGATCCGCTGGTAACTTCGGATCATCTTCCGCGCCTTTGATGACCTCGACATTCTCTAAGTCTTCCTTGGCTAGATGTTCCTTGAGCTGGATGAGTGCCGCGTCACTGATATCTTCCGCGTATACTTTTCCGGATGGTCCGAGAAACCGCGCCAACGGAATTGTGTAGTAGCCGTCTCCGCATCCCACGTCGGCCGCCGTGTCTCCAGCCCGCAGTTGGAGTGTTTCGATCACCCGCCCTTTCAGCTCCGCGATACGATCCGCCTCCGATTGCGGCTGGGGAGGCTGAGCGTACACGCCGCTGACCATCAGAAGGACCGGAATGGCCCTTCGCGCCAGGGCGGAATGCTTCTGGGCGGTTCGGAACGCGCCGAAGCTCGCCGGGTTAGCCATGACTCGTACTCTACACCATGCTTGACAATCATTCAAGTATTCTGTTGAATAGTTGAATGGAGTCTTCCCGGAAGCGACTGTTCAAGAATGAGCTGTACGATCAATTTGCCCGTCTGACGAAAGCCCTCGGCAGCGGCCGGCGGCTCGAATTGATCGAATTGCTTGCCCAAGGGGAGCGTACCGTCGAAGCGCTCGCCGAGGAGACGGAACAGTCGATAGCAAACACTTCGCAGCACCTCCAGGTGCTAAGACAGGCACGGCTGGTGGAGACAACTCGCGCCGGGAACTACATCCGCTATCGCCTGGCCGACGATCGCGTTCTGCGATTGTGGCTCGCTCTTCGCGACATCGGTGAAGCGCGTTTGTCGGAAATTACCCAATTGGTGCGGACTTTCCTAGGCGATCGTGAGCACCTGCAAGCCGTGAGCGGTGATGAACTGCGCCGCCGGCTCGCCGAGCGCCTCGTTGTGGTGCTGGATGTGCGGCCGGCGGTGGAATACGAAGCCGGTCACATTCACGGCGCGCGATCGATGCCGATCGCCGAACTCAGAAACAGGCTCAAGGAGCTTCCGAAGAGCCGTGCAATCGTCGCCTATTGCCGTGGGCCCTATTGTGTGTTTGCTGACGAAGCAGTGGCGTTGCTCCGGCGTAAAGGGTACAAGGCATACCGGCTGGAGGGCGGTTTTCCAGACTGGGCAATACAGGGACTGCCGACAGCATCGTCGGCCCGGCCGTGAGACAACCATGGCCGCTGATGGAAAGCTTCTATGAATGAGATTGACGTCGCAACACTACAGAATTGGCTGGAGCAGAAGCGAGACGTGGTTGTGCTGGATGTTCGGAGCGATGAAGATCGTCAACAATGGTTCATTCCCGGAAGCCGCCACGTGAACGCGTATGAGGATCTGAAAGCAGGACGGCCGGGCCCACTCGCCGAACTTAGACTACCCCCAGAGATTCCGGTTGTCACCGTCTGCAATCTCGGCAGGATGGCGGCGGTCGCGGCCGAGAAGCTGGAGAGCAGGGGGAATGAAGTCTTTGTCCTGCGAGGCGGCATGCAAGCCTGGAGCTTGGCCTGGAATGCCGCGGAGGTGCCCGTCAATCGCGAGGGCGTTCGCGTTTTGCAGGTGAGGCGGACCGGCAAAGGCTGCCTCTCATACATCATCGCTTCGGCGGGAGTTGCGGGGGTGATCGATCCGGCCTTGCCTCCCGAGGTCTACGTCGGCTTATGCAAGGAGCATGCTTGGCGTATTCTTTCTGTACTCGACACACATATTCATGCCGATCACGTTTCACGCGCGAAAGCACTGGCCGAGGAGTCCGGAGCGACGTTGTTCTTGCCGCAACAGAATAGGGTGCGTTTTGCGCACACCCTCGTTCAAGATGATGACGTGATTTCAATCGGAAGCGCTCGATTAACCGCGATCCGCACCCCTGGCCATACGCTCGAAAGCACCTCCTATCTTTTGAATGACGAGGTTCTGTTCACCGGGGATACGCTATTTCCATCGGGAGTAGGACGCCCGGATCTCAGCGCGGACGCGGACGAGGCGCAGCGGCGCGCCCATCTCCTTTTCGGATCGCTCCTGCGATTACG
>JBGPSX010000071.1:0-12031 GCA_041490325.1 Bryobacteraceae bacterium
GCGGCTGCGAACTACGGGGGACTTGGTGTTTCCCAGTTCGGCGGTCAGTCGCGCTAGCACCCGCGTAACGTTGCCGTCCAGAGCCGCGTACCGCAGGTCGAACGCGATGCTGGCAATGGCGGCCGCAGTGTAGTCGCCAACTCCTGCCAAGTCTCTTATCGATGAGTAGTCTTGCGGGAAGGCTCCGGCCTCCATAATTTTCCGAGCCGCCTTCTGCAGATTGCGCGCGCGAGAATAATAGCCGAGCCCGGCCCAAGCCGCCAGCAAATCCTGCTCCTTCGCTTGCGCGAGCGTGCTGACGTTCGGGAAGCGCTGGAGAAAACGTTCGTAATAGCGAATGACGGCAACCACGCGCGTCTGTTGGAGCATGATCTCGGAAATCCAGATGTGGTAAGGATCGCGCGTCCGCCTCCAAGGCAGATCGCGCCGGTTCTTCCGATACCAGGCCAGCAGCCGTGTACGGATTTTGCGTGCGTCGATCGGATGGTTCGTTCCCAAATCCACAGTATCCGCTGCTAGAATGCAGTCGTGAAGCTTTCCCGCGTCGTCTGGCTGACTCTACTCACTCTTATCATTGCAGGCATCGTTTATAAATATTACGCTCCGTTTCGATTCCTCACCTGGCTGGCAGTTGGCCGCAGCCCGGTCTGCCCGCTGAACGAAGCTGTCAAGGCTTCAGACAACCTCGCGATGCAAGTTGCTTTTAAGGATCAAATCCTCAACGCCAGTAAACTCGTGGATCAGGATCCCAAGGGCTTCGAACAGTGGCAAACGCCCAATCGAAAATACTGGGTTCCTGCCGGTAGCCGATATGTGCTCCCGTTCAATCTGGCCGAGCAGCAGCGCAAGATTTATGGCGCCGGCGAATATGGACCGCACGCGGGAGACGTCGTGCTGGATTGCGGCGCGAACATTGGAGTGACTATATATGAAGAACTCGCGGCGGGAGCCAAGACCGTGGTCGCGATCGAACCGGCGCCTGAGAATCTTGAATGCCTGCGCCGCAACTATCCGCGGGAGATTGCATCCGGCCAGGTGATCATCGTGCCCAAGGGAGTCTGGGACAAGGAAGACATACTCACGCTGCGCGTGGACCCGACCAACTCCGCCGCGGACACGTTCGTCCTCCATCCGCACGGCACTGTGGACCTGGAGAAGATCCCGCTCACCACCATCGACAAGCTGGTGTCCGGCCTGAAGCTCGAACGCGTCGATTACATCAAGCTCGATATCGAGGGCGCGGAACCAAAGGCGCTCGCCGGCGCCAAAGAAACGCTAGCGAAATACCGCCCGCGGATTTCCATTTCCTCTTATCACGAACCGGACCATCCCAAAATAATTCCCGAGATCATCCGCGCCGCCCGTCCCGACTACCAGATGCAGTGCGGACCGTGCGCGGAAACCGATCACTCATTGCGGCCTGATGTTTTGTATTTCAAGTAGACACGGCGCGCTGGTTTGCGCTTGTGCCGCAAGCTTGGCGCTCGTGTCGTGCGCACGGCATTATCGTGCCCAAGGCATCGTGCTCGCGGTGGATCCGGCCAACCGCAGCGTTACGGTTTCGCACCGTGCTATTCCCGGTTTAATGGAAGCAATGTCCATGCCGTTCCACGTCGCCGCCGGCCAGGACATCCAGGCGCTCACGCCGGGTTCGCGAATTGAATTTGAGTTGAAGGTGAGCAGCAAGGCATCCACCATCGGACGGATTCGCGTACAGCGCGCGGGCCTCGACGATGTTCCGATTCCAAAAGCTGAAGGCAAAGTTGCGATTGGCGAGTCCATACCCGATTTCACGCTCACCGATCAGGACGGCCAGGCTGTTCGACTGTCGAGCTTCCTGGGCCGCTTAGTCGCCGTCGATTTTATCTACACGCGCTGTCCTTTGCCGGATGTCTGCCCGCGTCTTTCAGCTAATTTCGCGCGGCTGCAGAAGCGATTCGCTTCGAAAGTAGAGCTGTTGTCCATCACGCTCGATCCGGAGTACGATACGCCTGCCGTTCTCGGCGAATATGCGCGCCGCTGGGGCGCCGAGCCGCGGACGTGGCACTTTCTCACGGGCTCGCCGGAGGACATTCGTCGCGTCGCTGGACATTTCGGCGTGGTCTATTGGCCGGAGGACGGCATGCTCACGCATACGTCTTCCACCGCGATCGTCGATCGGACCGGTCATCTGTCGGCGTTGATCGAAGGCTCCTCGTTCACGTCCAAGCAATTGATCGATCTGGTGGAATCGATCACGCGCTAGCCGTTCCGGCCAAATTATTATTTGAAACCGCTCCTCTGGTCACGGCTCGGCTTGGGGCTCGAAACCGTTAACGTCGATTTGCGCACTTCGGACCGCTAACCGAGCCGTGACCAAAGAGAGCGGTTTCAAAAAATCGTTGGCTGGGATTTTTCACAACCCAGGCACGAAAATATTGAAGATGGTGAGCGACAGCCAACCGACCAGCGCCGACGCCGGAATCGTCAGAATCCAGGCCCACAGGATATCGGTCGCGATACCCCAGCGCACGGCCTTGAAGCGCTGAATCGACCCGACGCCCGCGATCGCGCCCGCCGTTACGTGGGTTGTAGACACCGGCGGCGCGGGATGCATGAAGTGCGACGCGTAGATGATCGAAATAGCCGCCGCTGTTTCGGCGCAGAAGCCGGTGCGCGGTTTCAGTTTGGTGAGCCGGCTGCCCATGGTGTGGATAATGCGCCAGCCTCCGGAGAGCGTTCCCAACGCAATCACGGTATAAGACGCCATGATCACCCAGAGCGGAACTTCAAAGGTCGGAATCTGTTTCGAACTGACCAACACGGCGGTGATGATGCCCATGGTCTTCTGCGCGTCGCTGGTGCCGTGCGAAATACTCAGCATCGCCGAGGAAACCAGTTGGAGCCGGCGGAAATATTTGTCCATGCGGCGCGGATTGAAATCCTGGAACAGCCAGTACACGCCGATCATCAGTAGCATCGCGAGGCTCATACCGATCAGCGGAGCCACCACGATAAAAATGAGCGTGAGCTTCCAGCCGCTCGCAATGATCGGGTCGAAACAGTGCAGGAAGCCTTGAACGTGCGTCACGTGCGCCATTGCGGCGCCGGCGTAGCCGCCCAGCAGCGCGTGCGACGAGCTGGTGGGCAACCCGAACCACCAGGTGATCAGATCCCAGGTAATTGCGCCGAGCAAGCCGGCCAGAATCACCCAGGGCGTCACGTATTCCAGGCGCACCATTCCCGAGCCGACGGTCTTGGCCACGCCCGTGCCGAACAGAAACGCGGCGCTGAAGTTGAAGAACGCGGCCCATATTACGGCCCAGAAAGGTGTTAAGACGCGCGTGGAGACGACGGTGGCAATGGAGTTGGCCGCGTCATGAAAACCGTTGATGAAATCGAAGGCCAGCGCGACCAGGACAATGATCCCTACCAGAAGCAGAGACGATTCCATGCGTCACGAATTTTTGACGACGACGTTTTGGAGAGCATCCGCGACGTCTTCGCAAGCATCAGTGGTCTGTTCCAAAAACTCGTAAATCTCTTTCAGTTTAAGGAGCGTCACCGGATCGCTCTCACTGCGGAACAATTCGGTGACGGCGTCGCGGCCGAGTTGATCGGCCACTTCTTCCAGTCGATTCACTTCGATGCAATAAGGCAGGACGGGCCGTTTGGTTCCCAGCGCCTCGAACGCCTGCCCGAGCGTCTCGGCGCACTGGTGAACGATTTTGCAAAGCTCGATCACCATGGGAGGAATCGGCTCCACGCGATAAGCCACCATGCGGTAAGCGGCGTCCTCGATGCCGTCCAGAACGTCGTCCAGATGGGACGAAAGCGAATGGATATCCTCCGGATCGAGTGGCGTGATAAAGGTCTGATTCAGGCGCTTGTAGATTTCGTGGATGACTTCATCGCCACGCTCCTCGAGAGTTCTGATTTTCGCCGCCGCGGCGACCAGCGATGAATTACCCGAGAGAGCCGCGTCCAACAATGTCCGCGAAGCTTCCAGGATGATCTTTACCTGGGCCAGAAAGAACTCGTAGAACTTTTCCTGGCGCGGAAACAATTTCATACTCTTTGGGAGCTGCGCACGCCTTAATCCCCGGACTAGTGTAACAGAGTAGTTAGATTAGCCTGTTACAATCGCGTGACTCTTTCGGGGTCAGACGAGACGGCCTCAACAGTCGATAATAAGGGTTCGTAGGCTGACCGTACCAACCCGAACCATGCGCACGCGGATCATTCGAAATTTTCTGTGGAGCAGCTTTGTCCTGCTTGCCGCGTGGCTCCTAGCGTTGAACGTTTACGTCGCGCGGCGCAGCCCCGATTTGTCGTGGCCGCTGATCGGCGCGTCGATGCTCATTCTCGTTTTGTCGGCCGGACTCACGTACTTCTTCGTTCGCTCCTTTTCGCAAACCACGCTGCAGTTGAGGATTTACGCCGAGCGATTGCTGGACCCGCAGATCTCGCGTCAAGAGCTGCCCGCTGGAGACGACGATCTCGGCGCGTTGGCCCGCTCGCTGCAACGGACCGGTCCCCGCATCCAGGAGTTGGTTGAAAGCCTGAAGCTGGAGGGCGCGCGGCGCGAGGCGATTCTCGCCAGCATGGTGGAAGGCGTGCTGGCCGTGGACAAAGATCTGCGCGTGACTTTCTGCAACAAGTCGTTCGCGCGGATCCTGAATGCCCGTCTCCCGGTGAATCCCGGAGTTCCGCTGCTGGAACTGGTTCGGGATCCCAGCCTGCTCGAGATCATGACCAGCGTTCTCTCCACCGGCGAGCGCGTGGAGTTGCGTCTGACGCTGCCGGCCGCCGAAGGCCATTCCTTTGAAGTGCTGGCTGGACCGCTGGCCGGCGCCTCCACGCGCGGCGCTATCGCGATTCTGCATGATGTGACCGAGCTGGAACGGCTGGAACGCGTTCGCAAGGATTTTGTGGCCAATGTCTCGCACGAACTGCGGACGCCGCTAGCCGCCATTCGAGGCTACGCGGAGACGCTGCTCGACGGCGCGCTAGAGGATCAGGACCACAATCGCAGGTTTGTCGAGATCATTCTGGCTCAAGCCACGCGACTGAGCAACATCGCGTCCGACCTGCTGACCCTTTCCGAACTCGAGTCCAGCGGCGTCACCACTCAGCCGCATCCGCTTTCGATCCGCGCTGCTTTGGAATCGGCGCTGCGTACCGTCGAGTCGGCTGCGCGGGTCCGTGACGTGCGAATCCTATGCGCCAAGATCGAGGAAGTAAATGTCCTCGGCCACGAGCTTCGCCTCGAGCAGGTTTTGATCAATCTGCTGGATAACGCCGTCAAGTTCAATCGGCCCGGCGGCGAGGTTCGGGTGGAAACTCGTGCGATGGAGGGAGAAGCAGTCATTACTATCAGCGACACCGGACTCGGGATTCCCTCCGAAGACCTTCCCAGAATCTTCGAGCGCTTCTACCGGGTGGACAAGGCTCGATCCCACGCCATGGGCGGCACGGGTCTAGGACTCTCGATCGTCCGGCACGTCGTCGAGCAGATGAATGGCACGGTCAAGGTCGACAGCCAGTTGGGTGAAGGCTCGCGGTTTACGCTGGTCATGCCGATTTACGACCCCGCGCTGGTTCAATCCGGTAATCTGTAACCGTATATTAACCAAATTGTAATTTTTAGCTCATGCACCCCCGCTACTCTCGTCGCTTGGTGGCAAGTTTGTTCCCGACGACCGTATTTGCCCTGGTCTGCGCGGGCGCGATGCCAGCGGAAACCATCAACGCCGCCGGCGCCACGTTTCCCGCACCCATCTATCAAAGATGGTTTGAAGAGTTTCACAGGCTGCATCCGGAAGCCAAGATCAACTATCAGTCCATGGGTTCGGGCGCCGGCATCCGGCAACTGATGGAAGGAACCATGGATTTCGGCGCATCCGACATGCCGATGACCGACCAACAGCTATCGAGAATCAAGAAATTCAAGGTGCTGCATTTCCCTACCGTGGCTGGCGGCGTGGTCCCCAGCTACAACATCCAGCAACTCAATGCTCCAATCCGCTTCACCAGCGAGACGTTGGCCGGCATCTATCTCGGGACCATTCTGAAATGGAACGATGCTTTGCTGCAGAAAGACAACCCCGGCTTGAGACTGCCCGACGCCGAAATCACCGTGGTTCATCGCTCCGATGGCAGCGGGACCACGTTCGTCTGGACGGATTATCTTTCGAAGGTGAGCATGGAGTGGAAGAGCAAAGTGGGTGCAGGCACGTCGGTGAACTGGCCGCGCGGCCTGGGCGCAAAAGGGAACGAGGGCGTCTCAGGATTGGTGAAGCAGACACCCAATTCGATCGGATACGTCGACCTCATTTACGCGGTACACAATGGTATGCCGTATGGCTTGGTCCGCAATGCCGGCGGCACGTTCGTGAAAGCCGATTTTGAGAGCGTCACCGAGGCGGCCGCGGGCGCCGCAACAGACATGCCGGATGATTTCCGCGTCTCGATCACTAATGCCCCGGGCAAGAACGCCTATCCGATCTCAACCTTCACCTGGCTCCTGATTCCAAACAGAATCGACGATGCTTCGAAACGCGCCGTGATCAAAGAGTTTCTGGAGTGGATGCTGGGACCTGGACAGCAGCAGGTGGCGGCCTTGAGCTATGCTCCTCTTCCAGAGCTGGTGATCGCGAGGGGACGGAAACAGATCGCGGCAATTCAATAGCATCCGCCATGGCTCAAAATGCTGCACTGCTCACACCACCGCAATCACGGGCGCGAAGCTTCGGCAGGCTGTTGAGGCAAGGCGATCAGGTGGCGCACCTGCTCACACTGATTTTTGCGGCCAGTGTCTTCATGGTCACCGTGCTGGTGGCGTATGAGCTTTGGATTCACTCCGCCGAATCGCGCGCCAGGTTCGGGCTTGGATTCTTGTTCTCGAGAGTCTGGGATCCGATTGCCGAACACTTCGGCGCTTTGCCCTTCATCTATGGAACCCTGCTGACGTCCTTGCTCGCGCTGCTCATCGCCGTTCCGCTAGGTGTGGGCGCCGCGATTTTTCTTTCCGAGCTGGCTCCGGCGCGGCTTTCGAACATCTGCACCTTCCTGGTCGAACTGCTCGCGGCGGTACCAAGCGTCATTTATGGCCTGCTGGCGATCTTCACGCTGGTACCTTTACTGCGCCAATACGGCGAACCTTTTCTGAAGAAGTCTTTCGGCTTTCTGCCTATCTTCCAAGGGCCGGCGTATGGCGTCGGCTATCTCGCGGCGGGCCTGATCCTTGCGGTCATGATCTTCCCGTTTATCATTTCCATCTCGCGCGAAGCGTTGCTGGCGGTTCCGCGCGAACAACGCGAAGCCGCGCTGGCATTGGGAGCGACCAAATGGGAATCCACCTGGCATGTGGTTGTGCCGCACGCGCGGCTCGGAATCATCGGCTCGATTTTTCTCGGCTTGGCCAGGGCGTTAGGCGAGACCATGGCGGTCACGATGGTGATCGGCAACGACCCTGCGATTCGCGCGTCGCTTCTCGCGCCCGGCTATACCATAGCAGCGGTCATCGCCAATGAGTTCAGTGAGGCCACCAGCGACATGCATCTCAGCGCATTGGTGGAGCTGGGGCTGGTGTTGTTCTTCCTCACGATGATCCTCAATGGACTGGCCCAACTGATGATCGTCGCGACTACTCGAAAAGGATCGGGCGCCCGATGACCCGCCGGAAGATCCTGAACAACGTAATGCTGGCGCTCACTGGCGTTTGCACGGTGGTGACTGTTTCGGTGCTCTTTCTGATTCTCGGATTCCTGGTGTGGAACGGCTGGCGGTCGCTCGACTGGAATTTCTTCACCAAGCTGCCGCTGGCCGCGGGCGAGTTGGGTGGCGGAATGGCGAACGCGATCGCAGGCAGCGCGGTATTGATCCTGATTGCCGTGGCGATCGGAGTTCCCATCGGATTCATCGGCGGCATCTACCTGGCCGAGTTTGGAGGCGCCACCTCGTCGGCTCTGGTGCGCTACACGGCGGACCTGCTCAACGGCGTGCCTTCCATCGTCCTCGGGATCTTCGCCTGGACCGTCATCGTGGTGCCGCTGCATCGTTTTTCCGCCTGGGCCGGAGGATTCGCACTGAGCCTCATGATGATCCCCATCGGTCTGCGTAGCACCGAGCAGTTCCTGCGCGCGGTTCCCGATTGGCTGCGCGAAGGATCGCTGGCATTGGGCGCGAGCAAGACTCGGACCATCCTCAGCGTGGTGGTGCCCGCCGCGAAGCAAGGCATCCTTACCGGTTTTATTCTAGGCGTGGCGCGCATCGCCGGCGAAACGGCGCCATTGCTGTTTACCAGTCTCAACAATCAGTTCTGGCCCGACAAATTAGGCGAGCCCACCGCATCGTTGCCGGTGATGATCTACACGCACGCTATTTCGCCGTATGAGGACTGGCACCGCCAGGCCTGGGCCGCCGGTCTGGTTTTGCTGGCCTTGGTGTTTGTCGCCAATGCCGCGGCGCGTTGGATTCTTTCGCGAGGTGCTTCTGTCCAAAGAGGATAAGCTTGTGATGGGTGCCGCACCGGAGTCAGTCAAGATGAACGAGAGCACTGCGCCGCTAGCGCAGTCCAGCCGCGCTCACGCCGTCCCTCAAATCAAGCTGAAAACGGTCAAGCTGAATTTCTTCTACGGCCAGTCCCAGGCTCTGCACGATGTAGATCTCGAAATCGTGGAAAAAAGAATCACGGCTTTGATCGGACCATCCGGTTGTGGCAAATCCACGTTCCTGCGGACACTCAACCGCATCAACGACACCATCAAGAATGCGCACTACACCGGCGAAGTCCTGCTGGACGGCCAGGACGTTCACCAGATGGACGTGGCGAATTTACGGCGGCGAGTGGGCATGGTGTTTCAGCGGCCGAATCCATTTCCGAAATCCATCTTTGACAATGTCGCTTATGGCGTCCGGGTGAATGGGCTCGCTGGCGCGGATTCCTTGAGCGAGGTGGTTGAGCAGAGTCTGAAGCGCGCCGCTCTTTGGGATGAAGTGAAGGACAAGCTGCACCAGTCTGCGCTCGCCTTGTCGGGTGGCCAGCAGCAGCGACTCTGCATTGCGCGGGCGCTGGCTGTGGATCCCGAAGTTCTCCTACTCGACGAACCGTGCTCGGCGCTGGATCCGATCGCCACGGCCAAAATCGAAGACCTGATGTTCACCTTGAAAGACCAGTGCACTCAGGTGATCGTCACGCATAACATGCAACAGGCCGCCCGCGTGGCCGAGTTCACGGGCTTTTTCTTGATGGGGAGGTTGATTGAGTTCGACAAGACTGACGTCATTTTCAAACGCCCAGCGCGAAAAGAGACGGAGGATTATATTACTGGCAGATTTGGTTAAAGAGGGTTCGGTTAAGTTAGAAGGTTCGGTTAGAGTAGTTAAAGGGTTATCTTTGGTCCACTTCCAGGAAGAGCTCGCGGAACTGCAACGGCGTTTGCTTGAGATGGCCGGTCTGGTCGAATCGGCCATTCATCAAAGCGTCGCCGCAATGGTTCAGCGTGATGAGCAGGCCGCCAAGGAAGTGTTGTGGAAAGAAGCGCTCATCAATCAGAAAGACATCGAGATTGACGAGTTCGCGACGCGGCTGCTGGCACTCTATCAGCCCATGGCGTGCGACATGCGTTTTTTGACGGCCGTGATCAAAATCAACGGCGACCTGGAACGCATGGGCGACCTGGCGGTGAACATCACCGAGCGCGCTGTTTCGCTGATGCGCGAAGCTCCCGTGCAAGCGCTCATCGATATTCCGCAAATGGCCAACCTAGCCGAAACGATGGTCCGCAAGAGTTTGGATGCGCTGGTGCAGCGCGACGAGGCGCTGGCTCGCAGCGTCCTGCTCTCAGACGATGAAGTGGATCGGCTGCGCGATGCCGTCTACAAAGTACTGCTGTCGTTCATGCAGGAGCAGACCGCCACTATCCCGGGCGCCGTCGACCTGATGTTCATCGCTCACAATTTGGAACGCATCGCCGACCACGCCACCAACATCGCCGAGGATGTGCTTTTTCTCATCAAGGGCATCGATGTCCGCCACCATGCCGAGGTACGCGAGCAGGCGGCCAACATGAAACCGTGAAGATCCATGTCCTGCGAAACGTTGACGTGTGGCGACGATCGCCGAGAAATGGCCAAATCTCAAGTCTTGAGGTCTGGGTTGTGTTGCCTAGCTTAGAACGATCGGGCTTAACGCTCGGGGTGTTGGACCGTCGCAAGACCAAAATACGACTTGAACCCCGAGTTCTCGGCGGTCCGCCGGCGTGGGCCCGCAGGCCTTGTCCAGTTCAAAGCGGATTGATATTTGGTCGTCGGACAATGCCGCGAGTGGGATTCTCTGCTCGTACGAGTGCTCGCCAGGCGAATCGTAGTCGCATGCTGGTAAGCGTTCGGCAGCGACAGTAGCATGGAGTCGGATTGGTCCCGTTGCTTTAAGAATTGTTTCCGGCAGCCTAAACCGAAAGCGAAGGGTTGGTGTAGCCGTGGCGTTCCGATTCAGTCGTACTGCGAAGACCCGCTCGGTCCATCGCCAACTTCCGTTCTCCATTGAGTGCCAGCCCCCCTCCAGGTCCACATCGAGCCACGGATCCGGCAATTTGCTGCGGATCATGCAGAAGGCCCGCTGATCGCGGTCGTTATGTGATGGGTTCGAGCCATTTTGGAAACCTCTGGTCGTGTAATCGCACAAATCCCAGCCGGTTCGGTCAAGAATGCGTCGAAGGCCGGCTTCGGAAAAGACCCAATAGTTTGAGTCGTCATTATTCGCCTCAAAAGGGTTCAGTAAGTACGCGATCGGCTCCTCTGCTATCGATGTGCCTCGGACGGTGACTTGTGCAATCCGGGTACTCAGGAGGCAGTACCTCGCGTGATGCGCCAGTGTTTCCAGGAGGGCAAAAGGGTTTTTGAGATGATAGAGCACCCCCAGGCACAGCGCCAGGCCAAACGTGCGCCCTCTCAGATCGAGGCCGGTGTCGAGATCAAACATTTGGAATTCAACCGACGAATCCAAGGCCGTGTGAAGCGACCTGAAACCAAGGGTCCGGTTATAATTCGGATTCCAATTGTCGATCGCAAGCACGCGGCAGCCCAAGGATTCGAAAAAGAATGAAAGATTGCCGTCCCCACAACCAATATCCACCACCGGGGCATCGCCAGCCAGCGCAAGCAATTCCCGTCGATCCTCTTGTAGCATGGAATCCAAAACTGGAAAGATATGGAACGAATCGTAGGGGTACCAGCCGAATTCCTGGGAACGGTTAGCACGCTTGATTTGATCCAATCGCTTCTGGAACAGCACGGCGGCTGATGCGAGGTCTCGGATATTTTTAGATTTCATCGGTCTTTATCCTCAGCGGTGTTGCATGGCGACAATGAGCGGGGATGATTTCCATCTGCAGCGGCAGCGCCTCTTGGTCGTCGAAACGCGAGCGTACCGGAGGTACTTTGTCCGCAACCGCCTTCTGACCAAAAACTCCGGCCCGGCGGTTCTGAAAACAGCAGAGCTTTGGACCGATTTCTGAATACGCTTTTTGACTAACCGAAACCGATCCTTTCCGGCCACGCGGCATTTCATCATACTCGAACCCGCGCAAGCGTCTCGCCGTAATTCCACGGCATCCACTCCGCGGGGTTGGCCGTAAGTGCGGGCATGGCGCTGGAGCTCGGTCAAGTAGTCGAAGGAGTTGGCGCCGCACAACTGGCAGGTGTGAATCAGGCTCATGAACAAGTCGCCGGCCTTTGCCCCGTTCAGCGTCCGGTAGAACAATGCATTCTTCCTGTGAAGAACGGCCCTCTTCAATGCCCTTTCAACAATGTTGTTATCAAATGGTGCCCCAGCTACCCGGAGAACGTTGTCAATGGACGCCATCAGCAGGTATGTGATCGCCTTGCCGAGCCCCGAGTTCGGCTCCGTCCTTTTCTCGGCTAACTGCGCTTCCAGCCAAAGACGAGTTGCCATCACCGAGTCGCTGTGCTGCTGATGAAACTGCAACCACCCCTCAGGCGTCAGGGCTTAGCTTCACACAGTAGCCCACTACCGCCTCCCTGCCAA
>JBGPSX010000072.1:0-12027 GCA_041490325.1 Bryobacteraceae bacterium
CGGCGTGCACTCCGCAACCACTTTCGTCCCCGCAGGTGCGGGCGCGATGAAGTTCGTCTTGCTCTCGATGGTCGTCGTGGTAGCGCCGTCCGGCAGATTGAGAACGGTGGACACCGCGCCAAGCGTGTTTGCCAGCGCCATGGCTGCGCCCCCATGCAGGACCGCCGGACGCGTACGGAGATCGTCACGCACCAGCATCTCGGCGTTCACCTTGTCCCACGACGCACTGATAATCTCGATGCCAAGCAATTTTGCAAACGCAGAGGACTGTTCGCGATCTGTTCAAATTCCATCCGGTTCAAGCCCTTTCCACCGCGACTTTCGCGCGCAGGTTCGCAACGCCAGCCGTATATCTCGAGCCCGTCACGACGAACGCCACCGCATCATCGATCCAATCGTGCGCAGTCCCGTCCGAATCGTGCGATGCCGCCGTCAGCGTGTACTCCCCCGGGCACAGATCGCAGCGGAACCGAAACTCGACCCGCAATTGTTCGCCCGCCGCGCACGGACCGGCCTTGGCATTCTCCAGCTCGGTGTTGGTCCCATAAACATCCAGCCCAACGCGAGTGCGAATCATGATTCCAATCACCGGATCTTCCACAGCCTCGGCGTAGCGTACGTTCACTCGAATCGTGACATCCTCGCCGCTCTGCCACACCATGGTCTGCTTCTCGCCCGCGCCCAAAGTCTCGATCGACACAATCTCCGCGCGCCCATCGCCATGCCGCATCGATTTGCGAATCGGATTCGAGAGCGTCTCTCCCCAAGCCCGGAATTTCTCGGCGATATGCTGCCCGTAAGCATCCAAAACTTCGCGCGGATCGCCGCGCCGTACGAGCAATCCATCCCTGAGCCACCAGACTTCATCGCACGCTTGCCGCAACAGGTCAGGCTCATGCGAGAGCAATAACACCGTGGTTCCCGCGCTCCGCAGTCGATCGATACCGACCAAAGCGCGCGCCCGCACCAACGCATCGTGCTGTGAAAGCGTATGCTCGAGCAGCAACACGTCCACTGGCGACAACTGCAACGGATCGCCCGGACCGAGATAACGCCTCTCGCCCACGCACACAACTTCGCCGGCTACGGGTTTTTCACGGCCCGCCGCCAGCCGCAGCAAAGCGCCCGTCCCCGCCCCCTTCTCGCCGATCACTCCAATCACCGCGCCGCTCGGAGCCGCAACCGTCAGATCGCGCAGCGGAGGAAAACTCACGCCGCGAAACTCAATCGCCATGCTAGATAGAATAACGCTTGGTCCTCGCGCTCTTCGTTGCGTTGACGTTCCCCGCCACTGGCGAAGTCCGGCTGCCGCCCGGCGTCGTCCCCGTGTCCACTGAGCTTCGTATACCGGACGGCGCTCACGATCTGACCATCCTCGGCGACCACACCACCTTGCGCGCCACTCAAGATTTCCACGGACGCGCGATCCTCAGTTGCCAAGGCTGCCGCCGCATCACCTTGCGCGATTTCAGTATCGACGGTAATCGCGGCCAGCTCGAAAAACCGCTGCCCATCGCGCCCAGCGATCGCGCCTTCGCCGGCTTCTATCCGAACAACGGCATCCTCATGCTGGATACTCAAGGCCTGACGATCAATCGCGTCTCGTTCGAAAACATCGTCAACTTCGCCGTTCTCGCAACCCGCGCGCGCGACGTAAAAATCGATCACGTCACCATTCAAAACAGCGGCTCCCGAAATGCCAAGGGGCGCAACAATACTTCAGGCGGCATTCTCCTCGAAGAAGGCACGGACACGTTTTCCATCACCGATTCAACGTTTCGCGCCATTCGCGGCAATGCTGTATGGACGCACTCGCGCTACGGATCACCGCGCAATCGCTCCGGCAAAATCGCTGGCAACCATTTCTCCACCATCGGCCGCGATGCGATTCAAGTCGGACACGCCACCGAAATTCAGGTGCTCGACAACGCCGGTTCCGACATCGGGCAACCTTCTGAAATCATCGACGCCGAGGGCCAAGGCACGCCCGTCGGCATCGACACCGCGGGTGACGTCGACCAATCCACCTACGAACGCAATCGCTTCGAGGAAATCAACGGCAAATGCATCGACCTGGACGGCTTTCATGACGGAACCGTCCGCGACAACACCTGCATCAATCGCAAGCCACCGGAAAATTATCCCTACGGGCATTTCGGCATCGTGTTCAACAACGCCAACATCGACATGCAATCCAAAAACATCCTGGTGGAGCGCAACGAACTCAACGGCATGAAGTTCGGAGGCATCTTCGTCATCGGAACCGGCCACAGAATTCTGCGCAACCGGCTGATCCACATCAACACCGCGCACTGCAATGAAGACCGCGCGAAGTTCGGTTGCTCGGCGCTGGGCGAACCCGACGTGCTACAGACCGGCATCTACCTCGGCAGCCACGCCGAACGCCCCGCCCCCTCGCGCGACAACCACATCGAAGACAACACCATCACCGGCTGGAAAATGAAGACGCGCTGCATCCAGGCCGCGCCCGGTGTCAAGCTGTCCGACAATACGATCAAAGGCAATCGATGTACCGATGAGTGAACCAAACCATATCTCCGAACGAATGCGTTCCGACTGGAACCAGCGCGCCCGCGAAGATCCACACTATTACGTGGCCTTCGGTGGCCGCGATCAGGACGAAGCGGCCTTTCTTGACACCGCCACCGATGTCGTGCGCCTCATCGAAGCCGAACTGAAGCGCCTTCCACGCAACTCCAACCGCCGGGCCTTGCGCGCGCTCGAAATCGGATGCGGCCCAGGCCGTCTGATGCGAATGCTCAGCCGGCACTTCGGCGAGATCCACGGCGTGGATGTCTCCGATGAAATGATCGGCCTCGCCCGTCAGCGCTTGCGCGACATTCCCTACGCCCACGTACACGCCAACAACGGGGCAAGCCTTCCGCAATTCGCCGACGAATCGTTCGACTTCATCTATTCCTACGCCGTGTTCCAGCACATCCCCAGCCGCGACGTCATTCTCGAATACATGCGCGAGACGCGCCGCGTTCTGAAACCAGGCGCGTTCTTTCACGGGCAATTCAACGGACTCGCACACTCCGCCACGCCTGACACCTGGAGCGGCGCAGTCTTCTCGCCCGCCGATATTCGCTTCTTCACCAGCAACAACGGTTTCCAGCTTCTCAATCTCGATGGCGTCGACACTCAATACATGTGGACCACGTGGCTCAAGAATAACGGCGCGTCCACAACGCCCAGTTCCCAGCCCCCGATGATTCGCCGCACGACCAATGCATACTCGGGCGAGCCTCTGATCCCCCATCGCGGCCGGCACGCCGCAGTTTCTGTGTGGATCCAGAATCTCCCCGCCGAATGCGACCTCAACGGCCTCGATGTCGTCATCGATGGATCGCGCGGAGTCCCGATCTACATCGGTCCACCAGGAGTCGAAGGAATCCAGCAGGTAAATGCCTGGCTGCCGAAAGACGCGCGCACCGGACTTGTTCCGGTGGAACTCCAATTCAACCACCAGCGCCTCTGCCCGCCCGCCATCGCACGCATAGTTCCCGCCGGCCCACTCGTCCCGCGCATCGTCTCCATCACCGACGGCGTCAACCTCGTTCAAAAAAACCAAACCACCACCGGCCTTCTGAAAATCCAGGTCGAAGAAATCAGTTCATCCGGATCGATCGCGGCGCTCCTGGACAATCGCCCGCTCGATCATATCGATATCCTCTGTACGGACCCCATGCCGCCCCGCCACGAAATCAACCTGAAACTCCCCGAGGACCTTCCAGCCGGCCCCCACACACTTGAAATCCGGGTCGGTTCGCGCCGCCTTCCGCCCACCCAGATCGACGTCATTTCTCATTCTTTGTAACATGCTGCACCGTATATAGATAAAAGCCTTGACGACCTACTATATGTTGGGGCATCATTACAGACAGCCGCAAACGCGAGACAATGGAGTAAAAGACACCTACCAGAGCGCGGCAAGACAGAGGAGAATCATAGATGGGACAACTGAGCGTTGATCTGAGCAGCAGGATTCCGGAGTTGGAAAAGAGCACAAAAAAAGCCCTCCCGATCGCACAGCGCACTGGCGTGAGCTTCCCGAAGTACTTTACCCAGAAGCTCGAAGCCGGCCAGACCCCCTACGACGAGATCGCCTGGGAGCTGCGCACCGCTGCCATAGCCAACGACAAAGGCGCCATCATATTCGAACAGAATGATGTCGAAGTGCCGGCTGACTGGTCGCAAACAGCCACCAACATTGTTGTAAGCAAGTATTTCCACGGCCGCATGGGATCCCCCGAGCGCGAGTCCAGCGTTCGGCAGTTGGTCCACCGCGTGGTCGACACCATAGCCGATTGGGGAAAATCGGGCCGTTACTTCAAGACCGACGCGGATGGCGAAAATTTCCGCAACGAGCTCGCGCACCTGATGCTCACCCAGAAGGCCTGCTTCAACTCGCCGGTCTGGTTCAACGTCGGCGTCAGCGAAGCGCGCGGCTATGGCTTCTATTTCGACGAAGCGTCCGGTAACGTCGTAAAGCTCAAGAAGGGTGAATCGCGGCCGCAATGCTCGGCCTGCTTCATCAACTCCGTCAGCGATTCGCTGGAATCCATTCTCGATCTCGCCAAGACCGAAGGCATGTTGTTCAAGTGGGGCTCCGGTACTGGCACCAACCTTTCGCCGCTGCGCGAGGAAGATGCTGGGTTGGCCGGTGGTGGCTGTGCCTCCGGCCCGCTCAGCTTCATGAAGGGCTTCGACGCGTTTGCCGGCGTGATCAAGTCCGGCGGCAAGACGCGCCGCGCCGCAAAGATGGTGATCCTCAACATCGATCATCCGGATATCGAATCCTTCATCTGGTGCAAAGCCAAAGAAGAGAAAAAAGCTCACACCCTGATCGATGCCGGCTACGAGTCCTCCATCGATGGCGAAGCCTACGGATCCATCTTTTTCCAGAACGCCAATAATTCGGTTCGCGTGAGCGACCAGTTCATGGAGGCCGTCGCAGCCGACACCGACTGGTGGACCCGCTCGGTGGCAGAAGGCCAGCCCAAGAAGCGCTACAGCGCCAAGCAACTGCTGCGACAGATCGCCGAAGCGACGCATCAGTGCGGCGACCCCGGCATGCAGTTTGACAGCGCCATCAATCGCTGGCACACGTCCAAGAACACGGCGCGCATCAACGCTTCCAATCCGTGCTCGGAATACATGTTCCTCGACGACTCAGCTTGCAATCTGGCGTCGCTCAACCTGATGAAATTCGTCGGACCCGGCGGCGAGTTCGACGTCGAAGCCTTCCGGCACGCTTGCGACACAGTCATCATGGCGCAGGAGATCATCGTCGATAGCGCCAGCTACCCAACTGAAAAGATCGCGCGCAATTCACACGACTTCCGGCCCCTCGGCCTCGGTTTCGCCAATCTGGGCGCGCTGTTGATGTCCATGGGCATTCCCTACGACAGCCCGCACGGCCGCGATTGGGCCGGCGCAATCACTGCCGTGATGTGCGGCCAAGCCTACTTGACGAGTGCGCGAATCGCCGAAGGTGTCGGCGCCTGCAACGGCTACGCCGTGAACGAAGAATCTTTCCTGGACGTGATCCTACGGCACGGCAAAGCTGTCAGCGGCATCGACAGCCAGCGCGTTCCCGCCGATCTGTATCAGGCCGCGGTTGAATGCTGGAGCGACGCCTATGGTCTGGGCGAGCGGTTCGGTTTCCGCAACGCCCAGACTACAGTGATCGCTCCTACCGGCACCATCGGCTTCATGATGGATTGCGACACCACGGGCGTCGAACCCGATCTCGCGCTCGTGAAATACAAGAAGCTGGTCGGCGGCGGCATCATCAAGATCGTCAACAATACGGTCCCCCAAGCGCTCATCAAGCTCGGCTACAGTCCCGAGCAGGTTGAGTTGATCGTCACGCACATCGACGCCACCGGCACCATCGAAGGCGCTCCCGGACTCAAAGACGAGCATTTGCCCGTTTTCGATTGCAGCTTCCGCCCGCAGAATGGCAAGCGTTTCATCCACCACATGGGCCACGTCCGCATGATGGCTGCCGTGCAGCCGTTCATCTCCGGCGCGATTTCAAAGACCATCAACATGCCCGAAGAATCCACGGTCGAAGAAATCATGGATGCCTACATGGAAAGCTGGCGCATCGGACTCAAGGCGGTAGCGATCTACCGCGATAACTCCAAGCGCTCGCAACCACTGAGCTCGAGTACCGGCAAGGGCGAGAAGAAAGCGCTGGCGCCCGCCGCGGCAGTCACGGTAACTGAGAAAGTGGTCTATCGTCCCATCCGGCGCAAGCTGCCCGACGAGCGGCAATCGGTGACGCACAAGTTCTCCATCGGCGGCCACGAAGGCTACATCACGGTGGGAATGTACGAAGACGGAATGCCGGGCGAAGTCTTCATTTCGATGGCCAAAGAAGGCTCCACGATCAGCGGCCTGATGGACAGCTTCGCTACCAGCGTCAGCTACGCGCTGCAATACGGTGTGCCGCTGAAATTCTTCGTCGATAAATTCAGCCACGTGCGTTTCGAGCCGAGCGGCTGGACCGGTAATCCGCAGGTCCCCTACGCCAAGTCGATCATGGACTACATCTTCCGCTGGCTGGGAACCAAGTTCCTGGGACCGGAATACGCCTTGAGCGAAGCCGGCAACGCGCCGGTGTTGCGCCCCACCGAGGTCGAGCCGCAGCAGACGCTAGCATTTGCTCCCGTAGTGAGCGATGCCCCGCTGTGCTCCGAATGCGGCGGCCTGATGACGCGCAACGGTAGCTGCTACAAGTGCGAAAACTGCGGCGGCACCAGCGGCTGCAGTTAGCCAACGAAGTCTCGCGGTGGGAAGGTGCCATTCCTTTCGCCTTCCGGGCGGCCCCAAAAAGGCCGCCCTTTTCTTTAGCCAGACCAATCGATCTAGCGCAATGCATCCGCTAATCTCCCCGGTCAGACAAATCCACGTTATCCACTACAGCCGCTAGCCGAGCCGTGACCAAAGGGAGCGGTGCTTCAATTTCGTATCATGGTCTATATGGGCGCCAAGACCCTGCTGACATTCGAGCAGTTCGAACAGCTCCCCGACGACGGTCTGCAGCACCAACTGCTCCGGGGAGAACACATCGTCTTGCCTCCACCCAAGAAGCGCCACACCTGCATACAACAGGCCATATCTGACTTGGTCCGTCCATACGTGCATGAGCATCGGCTAGGCGAAGTACACATCGAAGCCGGATTCCGGCTCTCCCGCAATACCTGGCTGCAACCTGACGTTAGTTTCGTGCGAACTTCACAGATCCGGCACGCGGATCCCGATGGATACTACGAAGGCGCTCCTGCACTGGCGGTCGAAGTAGCGTCGGATGCCAACACTGCCGCGCAACTCTTCTCGAAGATGGAAGAGTACTTCGCCCATGGCGCCCAAGAAGTCTGGACCGTCCATCCCACGACCAAATCGATTCAACTGAACCGTCCCAATGGCACCGCCATGACCGCTACCTCCGAGATGCAGTCCGATCTTTTCCCAGGCCTCTCCATCCCGCTGAACAACCTATTCCAAGACTAAAGATTCAGCGTCCGCCCCACCTCGAACCAACTCGCCCCATCCGATACAAAATGAATCGTCGCCGCCTTCCCCGGATTTCCCTGCACCGCGCCCGCGCTCCGGAAGTTCGCCCCGAACGCAATCGTCTTCCCGCCGCTCAAGTCGTTCACAATCAGAATCCACATGTGCTGCCCGCCGATCCCACCCGTGCTGGCATCGATGCGGGCGTTGCCGATCGTCTGAACTGTAATTGTCTTGTGCATATCGCCCGCCGTGACATCCAAAAAGATCACCGGCGCATAAGTCATCGTGTCCATGGACCCGATCAGGCGCCGTCCAATGAAATCGCCGCGCTTGTCCGGCGTACCCGCCGATCCCATCAGCCGAAAGACCTTGCCGTCGTAGAAAATCCATTGTGGTTCGCCGGCGATCAAGGTCCCTCCAGGATCGGTCGTGCCATCGATGCGCTTGAGGCTTGTCGTCGGAAGACCGTTGATACTTAGACTGCACGAAGTTGTACACGTCACGTCCACGTTCACCAGAAACGTCATACCCACGCTGTAGTGTTCTAAAGCCTTGGGACGCAGATCACACGTGTACGCGATGGTGCTGTTCGTGGACGCGCAGTAATTCTCGTTGGCATGCACCGTGTCGTGCGTCGCGATCAGCGCGGAGTTATAGGAAGCCGTGCAGTCCACTCGATTGCCGGTATCGGTGCAGGAATGCATGATCCCATTCCCGGGCACGAGATTTAACACCGGTCGCTTACCCACGGTTTTGCCACCCACCTGCACCGTGAGGCCGTCCCCGGCGGGCTGCGCACCCGCCGCCGCGAGCGACAGAACAAATGCGGCAACGATTTTCATTCCACTCGACTCCTTGTTCATAAGACACCCCTGGCCTTGAATTCCGCCTCCAGTTGCCCGGCCGATTTAAACTGCACCGCGTCCATTCCAAACTGACGCGCCGCTTCCACGTTGATCAGAATGTCGTCGGTGAAGAAACACTCCGTGGCGTCGCAACCAGCCACCGCGATGGTCTGTTTGTAGATCTCCGGCTCGGGCTTAGCCGAACCCACTTCGTGCGAAAGCACCAAGCCATCGAAATGCCGCAGGATCGGATAATTCGCCTGCACCGCCGAGAAATGAATGTGGTTGGTGTTCGACAACAGCAGCAGTCGATAGCGTTCGTGCAGGCCGGCCAGCAGCGAATCTGAGATCAACGTGCCCGGCATGAAGATGCACGAGAACAGATCGCAGAATTCCTCGTAGCTCATGTGCAGATCAAGGATCTTCGAAATTTCTTCCACGAACCGTTCCGGCGCTACTTTCCCGGTTTCAAAACGACGCACCAGATCGGTCGAGCGTAACTGCACCGGGATGTCGGCGGCGCTGTACTTGCAGATCGGTTCCAGCCGCCGATAAGCGCGCTTGAAATCAAACGGAACAATGACGTTGCCGAGGTCAAAGATAAGAGTTTTGAGCACGTATCTTGATTGTAAGATCTGGCAGGATGCTCAACCTCACACCAACCGCTCCTAGTAAGTCACAGCCGCTTACCAAGCCGTGACCAAACGGAGCGGTGTTTTATGCCCGAAACCTCAACGCTACGTCCCCGGCTGCGTCACGCGCGAATAAAATGCCGCCAGGTCGCTCTTCAATTTCTTCAACGCGTCCACGTTGAGATAGATCATGTGGCCGGATGGATAGTACGTGAACTCGATGTTCCCGCGCAGCTTTGGCTCCAGGTTCATGTGCGCCAGATCGAACTCAGTAATGAAGAACGGCGTCGCCAGATCGAACAACCCGTTCACCGAAAGCACCCGCAACTGCGGATTCTTGCGCATCGCATCCGCCAGATCGCCCGCCACGTAAGCATCCCGCAGCGGCTGAGCTTGCCCTTGCCCGCCGCCCGGGCCTCCGCCCGGCGGACGATGCGTATGATCCCACAACTGATTAATTCCGGGCCCTCTTGGAAAATAAGTTTCCTTGGACGTGTACTTCAGCTCGCGATCCAGGTAATCATGAAAGGCGGATACGAACGCGCCGGTGATCCCGGTGCTCGACGGATCGTAACCCGGATTCTCGCCGGCCGCGTCGATATCGGTTCCTTCGAAACGTCCGTCATACCTTCCCAGTATCAGCCGTTGATCGCGCAAAAGCTCCTTGCGAAAACGCGGAGCAGTGATCCGCAGATTCGCCTCTTTGATGAACGCCACGCTGAGTCCGGTATAGCCGGCAAGTTTCGCGGCGATCGCATCCACCTGCGCCTGCGGCAAGTTGTGGCCTTGCGCCAGAGCCTCGGCGTACGGGCCTCGCGCGAACCCGCGAACTTCGTTCAAAAAAGCCGTCTCATCCGCCGGTTTGTGCGCAACCTTTCCGTGATGCCAGGCTATGGCCGCGTACGTCGGCAAATTCCCGATGAACTGCGCATCCAAGCCAGGCGCCATGGTGAAGTAGTTGAGAATCGTCGACATCAGAATCACGCCGTTGAACGACATGCCGCTTTCTTCCAAGGCATCCACCAGAGCCGCCGACCGCGTGGTTCCGTACGATTCGCCAAACAAAAACTTCGGCGAGTTCCAGCGATGGTTCACGTCCACGTAACGATGAATGAACTTCAGGAAGCCCTGCACGTCCTGGTCGGTGCCGGCGAAATTCTTGATCGTCCCCTTGCCCACTGGCCTCGAAAATCCGGTACCCATCGCGTCTATGAAAACCAGGTCCGTTTTATCAAGAAGACTGTACTGGTTCGCCACCAGTTGATAGGGCGCAGCGCCCGTCGCCTCGGGACTCGAGGTCGCCACTCGCACCGGCCCCACCGATCCCATGTGCAGCCACAAGCTCGCCGATCCCGGACCTCCGTTATAGAGAAACGTCACCGGCCGCCGCCGCGGATCGTTCGCACCGCGCAGAGTATACGCAACGTAGAAAACACTACCGTACGGCTTCGCATCATCGCCGTTGATCAGCAGCGTGCCGGCGGTCGCGGTGTAGGGCAGCGTCTTGCCATCGAGCAACAACTCATGCTCGGTAACCGAGTTCGCTTCCGGCGGAATCGGAGTAGCCTGCTCCTCGCGAGCAGACGCAGGCTGCTGATCGGCAGCAGGTCCCCTTTGTGCGAATGCAACAGACGCAATCAAGAAAGCGTACAGAAACACTACGGCGCAATTGAATCGAGACACGCAAATCTCCTTTTGGTGTATTCTCGCACAGCAACCGGCGCTGAGCTTAGCCGATCGAGGTCGGATCACTTCTTCTCGGCGACACCTGCAACCTTGTTCTGTGCCGCCTGCTCTTCCCGAAACTCTGCCGCCTTCGCCGGCTCGTTCAACGCCTCGTAGACAGTCACCAGCTCCTTGCGCGCGGACTGCAGCCAACTCACCGACGGACTGCTTTGCTTCGACAGAATCTTGTATCCCGCCAGCAGGTCGCCCTCCGCCTCCGCGTAACGCTTCTGCCCGGCCAGCGCCCGGCCCAGTTTGATCCGCGCGATCCCGGTGAATTGGTGCTCCGCCGAAAGCGCCTCGGTGTCGCGCCGGACAACGTCGCGAAACATTTGCTCGGCGCGCACAAAATCATTTCTCGCCAGATACACGCTGGCAACATTCGCCGACGCGAGCGCATACAGATAGTGGCGTTCACCGTATGCAGTCTTGTAAATCTCGGCCATCCGGCGAAATCGCGCTTCGGCCTCGTCAAACCTCTGGCGCTGTAAAGCCACCGTACCCAGCTCATTCAGCACATTCGCCACCCGCGGATGCATCGGACCGTAAACGCGTTCCTGAATCGCCAGCGCCTGCTCCACCAAATTCACCGCTTCGTCATAGCGTTTCTCGAAGACCAGCGCCCGGCCCAGCATCGACAAAGTCGATGCAACCTCCGGATGGTCCTTGCCGTACCAAGCCTGATTGATATCCAGCGCCTGTCGATAAAATCGCTCCGCTTCAGCATAGTGCGCCCGCTCAAACTGAACCGCGCCGAGGTTGATGAAATCTTCAGCCACCTGCGGATGCCGATCGCCGAAAATCTGCCGATGCATCGATAATGCGCGCTGGTTCAACGTGTCGCAAATGTCGTAGTGGCCGGCATAAAAGTGCGTGTCTGCAAGCTCCTTCAGCGAGGCGGCCAGCTCCGGTGTGGCAACACCAAATCCGGACTGAAGTTTCACAGCTTCCTCCAGCACCGGTATCGCCTTGTCATAAGCTCCTCGCGCCTCCAGCACCTTCCCCAACGCCATGGTCGCCTTCGCGATCGCGGCATTGTCGCGCGGTCGAGCGCGCTTGGTCTGCTCCAGCCCGTCGCGGATGAGCCGCTCAGCTTCGTCCAACTTCGCCTGATCCACACGCAACAGCCCTAGCGCCACCAGGCTCTGCGAAACTTCCGGATGCTCGGGACCAAATAGCGATTTCCGCTGAGCCAGCGCGGAATTCAACAGCGTGTCCGCCTGAGATAGATTACCGAGCTTCTGGTAAATGCCACCCAGCGTGAGATAGAGTTCCGC
>JBGPSX010000073.1:0-11991 GCA_041490325.1 Bryobacteraceae bacterium
AGGCTCGCCTATGGAGTACGAGAATGCCCAGAAGCGAATCCTTGATGTGTTTGGTCAATGGAAGGCGCCAGCCAATTTCAAGATCGAGGTGTTCGTAGCGCGCGTGGGCGAGTGGGGTGGGCATATGTTGGTGGACTGCGACGATCCGCTGACGGTTCACAAGGTTTGCTCGACGCTCCCTGCATTTGTATTCCAGGCGCACCCCGTAGTCCCCGTCGAGGACGCAGTCCGGGTCGAACTCGAAGCAATCGCCTGGCGCAATGGACTGAAAGGCAAGTGACATCCGATAGGATCACGTCGCATTCACGTCGTGTGAACCCGCGAAACTATCCTCCTTTTGGCGGTGGCCAGCGTCTTCGCACTTCCGCCGGACCGCGCGGATGAGCCGCCATCGTTAGATGGCACGCGCCTCCTGGACACTTCGTTCGATGCGCTCTCTCAATTGACGTTTTGCACATTGGAGCACCGAAGCGTCCATTGATGGAAGCATCGCTTCGTATTCAGTACTCCGTCGCCGGACACCCAAAAACTTTCAATGGAACCGATTACAAACTGTTGATTCGAATTCAAACCAGTAACGCTACAAAACCGGTTACTACCAATGCGATAGCCCAGATCAGGTCCAGATTGAACCATGACCGGCGAAGCATTGCCAGGCCGAATTTCTGATAGACGAGCAACGCCGCCGCCGCGGTCACGGTGAAGTATCCCAGCGTGTGGATTAGCGTGGCCCAGACGCCGCTGGTGGCGCCTTGGGATGCGGCCATATGATGCGCATGAGGCCCCGCCAGCACTACCGGCAGCACCATCAGGCCAGCGCCGTGCGCGGAGGCCATTAGAAATGACCAGATGGTGAGGTCGCGAAAACCGACTTGCATGCCGCCCCAACGGAAGTGCCGGCTGCGCACCAGCTTATACACGCCCAGCCCCACCAGCGTCACGGCCACGCCGATCCGGATGTACAGCAGTGGCAGCGCCACCTGGGCCAGTTGAGCGATGAGAACCACCAGACCTATGGCCAGCGCATGGCCCAGGGCGATGGGCGGCAGCGACCACGCGACAGCGCGGGCGCGATGCGCTTGCATGCCGCGAGCCACCGCGAACAACCACCCCATTCCGGGATTGATGCCGTGATAGGCCCCCAGCAAGAAGAGCGTGGACCAAGCTCCCAATTGTTCGCTCATGCGTAGCAGTATGAGTCTGAAGAAGCGTCGCCGCCTTCCAGACGGACCTGGTGAGCGCGCAGTTCACCGAAATCGACGAAGAACCTGGGATCGATCTGCATGCCACCTTCCGGTTTGGCGTCGAGCTTCACCATCCAGCTCCGGATGCCTTCTGGATAAAACTGAGCGTCCCACGGAGTATAGAGAGAATTGGTGAAGTAGACGCGCTTGCCATCGCGGCTGAGCTCGACCATTTGCGGTGCCCCGTTCAACGGAGTCTTGGGATGCTTGGGATGCGCAGCCTTGCGGACGATTCCGCCCATGTGCACCGATCCGGTTTTTCGAGGGTGGAAGGGATCGGAGACATCGTATTGCAAAAACTCGCCGGTGCCCCAGCAGGAAACATACAGGAAGCGGTCGTCGAGAGAGAGATTGATGTCCGTGACGAATGGTGGAACGGCCTTGAAGCCTTGCAGCAGCGGCGGCAGCGTCGCCGGATCGGCAGGCTCGGCGGGAATTTCGATCACTTTCCTGATCCCCCATTTGCCGTCGTCGCGATACCAGAGCCAGACCGACGCGGAAAGATCCTTCAGCGAGACCACCACTCCCAGAAAACCGTAAGCGCGGGTGGGGTCGTGCGCCGGACGCAGTTCCAGCGCCATCTGCTGCTCGGCACCTAAATCGAGTTCCTGCAGATGACGCCTCTTGGGCAGATCCCAGACGTGCAGCTTGTGGCCGTAGCCGCCAGCCAGCAGGATCTCCGGATTTACTCCCTTATTCACCATGTTGGGCGTTCCCCATTCGCTGGTGACGAGAGTGTCGAATCCCAGGTGCCACCAGAAATCATAAGCGAGTTTCTGAGGGCCTCGCTCCAGCTCCCACTTCCCGAGGACATCGAAGCTCTCGTGATCCATCACGAAAACTCCGCCGGGACCGTCGCCGTCCGGAGCTCCCAGCGCGCTCATCAAGATTCCGTCGGGACCGCAATGAACCGTGTGCGGGGATGCGTATCCGGTGCGCGCGGCCAACGTCTCCGGCTCAATCACCTTCACGATTTGCGGGTTGCGCGGATCCGGCTTGGTATCGATGATATGGATGCGCGACGAGTGGATGCCCGGCACCACCAGGTAGCGGCGTTCCACATGGGGATGCGCAGCGTGCGGGCACAGGCAGGCGCTGCATGCGTTCCAGCCGAAATGATGCAACTCATCGCCGGCATTCGGCATGTCCACCTGGCCGACGATATGGCCGTAGCCGGAGGATGTTGGATCGACGTCCACGACGCCCATTGCGTCGTGACGTCCGTTAGCCTGTCCGTTGACCATCGCGACGTATGCCAGCTTTTCCGCTGGCGCATCCATGGCCATCTTGGGCGAAGGGTAAAACGTGGGATCGGGGCGCCAAATCGACATTTTGAAATCTCCTTTTCACGTTAGATGGAAACTACGTTAGATAGAAACAGTGACCCGCATGAAGGTGGCAGGTATAAAAGTGCCGGCGTCCTTACTCTTGTTCTGCGCGTTCGCCAGTTCCACAAGTTGTGTGTGGAGTTCCTCCGCCTTTCCGTTTTTCTGGGCCGCTTCGACAGCGTTCATGGTCGGTCCATAGAATGTTTCAAACAGCTCTATGAACTGCGTCGGGCTTTTGTCGGGCGAGGCGAAGTAGTACGTGTCCTTGACCATGGAGATGTTCTCCTTAGGCACTCCTGCCTGGCCAAAGCGCTCGATGATGTGACTCTCCACACCCCACGTCATGGGACTGACGAAGCCTTCCGGCGGTGGAGGCGTAAACGCTGAGCTGATCTTCAGCACCTGCGATACGAACGTCGGATCGTTTGGAATCCAGTTGCCCATTACAATGCGGCCGCCGGGTTTGGTAACGCGCACCATCTCCTTGGCGACATCGAAGGGCTTGGGTGCAAACATGGCGCCAAACACGGAAACGGTCATATCAAACGAATGGCCGGCGACGCCTTCCAAATTGCACGCGTCTCCTTCTTGAATCTTCAGGTGGCTGAGACCCGCTTCCACAGCTCGTTTGTTCCCGGCTTCAACGAGGTTCCTGGCAATGTCGATTCCAATCACTTCCGCTCCCGTTCGGGCCAACGGAATCGCCGTGGTACCGTCTCCACAGCCGAGGTCCAGGACCCGCAGCGGCGGCGTTATCGCCATGGACTGAATGACCGCCTCACCAGACTGACGCATGAAAGCGGCGATTTCGGTGAAGTCACCTTTTTCCCACAATGCTTTGTTCGGATTCACGAAAGCTCCTTTACCCGGACTCGCCCGTCACCAGACCTGCGGGGAGCCCTCTTCAGAGCTACAATTATGCAATGCTTCTGCTGGTACAACCATGCCCGAGCGTCGCCATGACTTGCTCGGACGGCTTGCGGAGGCTGATTCCTTTGCTCGGAGGCCAGGGAGCTTTGCAGAGAGTCCAAAATACCGAATGGATGCTTTCTCCCAAATCCTGAGCGGAGTCAAGCTCAACGGCGCTGTGTTCTTCACTGCCGAATTCTCGGCTCCCTGGGGGTTTTCTACATCCGAGCCGAATGTGATGGCGGCTAAGATCGCCCCAAGGGCGGAGCACGTTGTGCTCTACCATTTGGTCGTCGAAGGCGGGGCCGTAATCGAGTTGACAGATGGACAGCGCACCGAACTGGGGCCCGGCGATGTCGTCATCTTTCCGCATGGGGATCCTCACCACATGAGCAGCGGTAATGGGGCAACCCGGCCATTCCCGAACTACGGGATCAACGCTAAGATCAAGTCGCGCGACTTGAGTCCCTTACACGCCGGCGGCGGTGGTGAAGTTTCGCGGTTCGTGTGTGGGTACATGACTTGCGACCCCTATCTCTGCCGCCCGATACTGAGCGGACTTCCAGCCGTTCTTAAGGTCAACATCCGGACCGATCGCTCCGGGCACTGGCTGGAGAATTCCATTCTGCACCTGGTGGAAGAAGCCGCTTCGGGACGAATCGGCAGCGAAGCTATGCTCGCCAAACTCTCAGAGGCCTTGTTCGTTGACACCTTACGGCGCTACGTGGCCGGCTTGCCCGAACAACAAACAGGATGGCTCACGGGAGTGCGTGATCCCATCGTGGGGAGAAGCCTCGGATTGCTGCATAGCCGCGTTGCCCATCCGTGGACGATCGCGGACCTCGCGGACCAGGTGGGCATTTCGCGGTCCGCTCTCGTGGACCGCTTTACGCGATATCTCTCCGAGCCACCCATGACGTACTTGACCCGCTGGAGGCTTCAATTGGCCGCGCGATCGCTCGAAAGGACCTCGCGAGGCGTCGCGGACATCGCCGCCGGCGTCGGATACGAATCGGAAGCGGCTTTCAATCGCGCATTCAAGCGTGAGTTCGGGCAGCCCCCAGGCCGATACCGTAGCGATCACAAGCGTGCGCCCTTCAAGAACTCCAGCGAACACCTTAGGCTTTACTCGTAGCCCTGCAGGACCCGGATGTAATTCGCTCGCGCGAATGCGGACTTGTCCGCGGTATGGAGCTGGCTCATGCGTCCCCGGATACTATCGAGCGTGAGATCGCGGGCGGCGAGCCAACTGGTTAGAGCTCCGAGTAAAACCTTCATGTAGCCGGCCCCATGCTTCAGGAGCGCGGAGGTTGTCATTACGGCGTCGGCGCCAGCCAGCAGATACTTGATGACTTCATCCGAAGTCTCCACTCCGGTGCTGGCCGCAAGCGACGCCTTAAGCCGTCCGGAAAGCACGCCGATCCAGAGCAACGGCAAGCGGATTTCCGCCGGTGTACTGAGTTCGAGATTCGGCATCAATTTGAGATCGGTAAGATCGATATCGGGTTGGTAAAAGCGGTTGAAGAGCACGAGGCCGTCGGCCCCGCCTTCAACCAGTTGCGCAGCCATGTGCCCTATGGCGCTGAAATATGGGCTCAACTTGACCGCAACCGGAATCTTCACGGCCCGCTTCACGGCCTGGAGAACTGAGATATAGCGATCCTCGACCTCGCGCCCAGTCACATTGGGAGCAGTGGGGATGAAGTAGATGTTGAGCTCGATCGCGTCCGCGCCGGCCTGCTCCATCTGCCGGCCATATTGAACCCAGCCCTCGCTGGTGATTCCATTGAGGCTGGCCACGACCGGAATATCGACGGCCTGCGAGGCCTGATAAATTGTCTCGAGATAAACCGCGGGACCGATAGCGTAAGACTCTGCCGTGGGGAAATACGTCAGCGCTTCCGCATAGCTGTCGGCCCCCACCGTTGCCAGGCGATCGATCAATTGCTGTTCCTGTTGGATCTGCTCCTCGAAGAGCGAGGGAAGCACGACCGCGCCCGCGCCCAGGTCCTCGAGTTGCCGGATATTGGCGAGCTTACCCGTGAGCGGGCCGGCGCCTGCCACAATCGGACTCTTGAGAGTGAGTCCCAGGTAGCGTGTGGTCAGATCCATGTATCTCCTTCAGCGCCTGCCACTGCCTTCGACGGCTTTGGCGACCGCAGTGGTGACCTGCGCCGGCGCTGGGCCGCCGCCCAGGCTCGCGAACTCCTCGTAAATGCGATATTTCTCGTCGACGTCGGTTTGGGCCTGCCGTAGCAGCGCGGCGGCCTCCTCCGGACGCGTGAGCGCGAGGGCCTGATAGCGCAGCTCGTTGTAGGCGTACGCCTTGAAAGGAACGGCCGGCCGGGGCGAATCCAGACGGAACGGTCGTTCACCGACCTTGCGCATCGCCGGGTTATGGCGGAACAGGGGCCAATACCCGCTCGCCGCGGCTAGATCCTGTTGCTTCATGCCATGCCGCAGGTCGAACCCATGAGCGATGCAATGGCAATAGGCGAGGATCAACGATGTCCCTTCGTACGCTTCCGCCTCGCGGAACGCCTGCAGCGTATGTTGCGGGTTGGCGCCCATGGCGACCTGGGCCACGTAGACATTGCCATAGGCAATGGCTTGCAACGCCAGGTCCTTGCGCGCGACTCGTTTACCCGCGGCGGCGAATTTGGCGATCGCGCCCAGCGGCGTCGCCTTGGACGCCTGGCCTCCCGTATTCGAATAGACCTCCGTGTCGAGCACCAGGATGTTGACATTGCTGCCGGTTGCAAGCACGTGGTCGAGGCCGCCATAGCCGATGTCGTACGCCCAGCCGTCTCCACCCACGATCCAGATACTTCGCCTAACCAGATGGTCCACGACCGAAAGAAGATCGAGCGCCCTACCATCGCGGCCGGCGAGTTTGAGCAACCTGGTCTTGAGTTCGGCTACGCGGATGTGTTGGGCGCGGATCTCCGATTCCTGCACCTGCGGCGCCGTCAAAACTGCGGAGATGAATGCCTCTCCAAGCTCCGCGGACAGGGACTTGAGCAGGCTGCTCGCCATAGCATGGTGCTTGTCGGCAGCCAGGCGGAAGCCGAGCCCAAACTCGGCGTTGTCCTCAAACAGTGAGTTCGACCAGGCCGGACCGCGGCCCTCCTGGTTTGTGGTCCACGGTGTAACCGGAAGATTCGCCCCATAGATGGACGAGCAGCCGGTTGCGTTCGCCACCATCATCCTGTCTCCAAAGAGTTGCGAAAGCAGCTTGAGATACGGGGTCTCGCCGCAGCCCGCGCAAGCGCCTGAGAACTCGAACAGCGGCTGGAGGAATTGCACGCCTCGCACGTTTGCAAAATCTACCCGTGCGCGATCGTTCATCGGAAGACGCTCGAAAAATTCCGTATTCGCGCGCGCCGGCTCCACGAGGGGCGCCTTCGGTTTCATGTTTATGGCCTTGACGCCGGCCTCAACGGTGCTCTCGGCCGGACAACTTTCCACGCACAAGCCGCACCCCGTGCAATCCTCCACATAGAACTGGAGGCTGAAGTTCACGTCCGGATAGCCGCGTGCATTGACGGGAGCCGATTGGAACGATGCCGGGGCGCCATCCAGCCGCGACTGGTCGAAGTACTTCGCGCGGATGACGCTATGCGGGCAAACGAAACTGCATTGGCCGCATTGCACACACAGATCGGGAAGCCAAACGGGTACCTCTTCGGCGAGATTTCGCTTCTCCCAGGCTGCCGTGCCGGAAGGCCATGTACCATCTACCGGCATGAGGCTCACCGGTATCCGGTCTCCCAGTCCCTCGAACATCCTGGCGGTTAACAGTTGAACGAATTCGGGCGCCGTTGCTGACACGGTGGCAGGTCGCGCGAACGTGCTGCTGGCCTCGGCCGGCACGTGCACCTCATGCAACTGCGAAAGCGTAGCGTCAACGGCGTCGAAATTCTGCTGCACTACTTCTTCGCCCTTGCCCCCGTAGGTTTTCCTGATGGAGTGTTTAATCTGGTTGATCGCCTCGTCGCGCGGCAGCACGCCCGAAAGAGCAAAAAAGCAGGTCTGCAGCACGGTGTTAGTGCGGTTCTTGAGTCCCACCTCCTGCGCGACCCGGCTGGCGTCGATCACGAAAAACCTCAGCTTCCGGTCAATGATCGTTTCCTGGACCGGGCGCGGCAATTGATCCCACACGGCCTCGGGACCAAAGGGGCTGTTGAGAAGAAAGGTGGCGCCGGTACCCGCCAGCCGCAGGATGTCTTGCCGTTGCAGGAAATGGAACTGGTGGCAAGCGACGAAATTAGCCTCCCCGACCAGATACGGCGAATGGATGGGGTGAGGCCCAAAGCGCAGATGGGAGACAGTCTGAGCACCTGATTTGTGCGAATCGTAGACAAAATATCCCTGCGCATACAGGCCCGCGTCTTCAGCGATGATCTTCACGGTGTTCTTGTTCGCGCCCACCGTTCCATCGGAGCCGAGACCGTAGAACACGGCACGCACCACTTCGTCCGGTTCAATCGACCAGTTGGGATCGAATTCGAGGCTGGTATGGAAGACATCATCGTTGATGCCGATGGTAAAGCCGTTTTTGGGTTCCGCCTTCGCCAGTTCGTCGAACACGGCCTTCGCCATGGCCGGATTGAAATCCTTCGACGACAGCCCGTAACGGCCGCCGATGACTCTGGGCATGACCTGGCGATCGCCGCGCGCAAAGGCTTGAGCGAGTGCTTCCATGACGTCGAGATAGAGCGGCTCGCCCGAGGCCCCGGGCTCCTTGGTCTGCTCAATCACGGCGACGGCGCGGCAAGTCAGGGGCAGGGCCTTAAGCAGATGCGCCGCTGAAAACGGACGGAACAACCGCACCTGCAGGACGCCGACTTTCTCGCCCGCCTTCCGCAGGGCCTCGGCTGTGCCGCGTGCCGTCTCCGCGCCCGAGCCCATCAGGATGACCACACGTTCGGCGTCGCCGGGGCCTTCGTAGTCGAACAGACGATATTGGCGGCCGGTAAGCTTGGCGAAGGCGTCCATGACGGCCTGCACTGCGCCCGGCACTTTGGCGTAGAACGGGTTCACCGTCTCGCGGGCCTGAAAGAACGTGTCCGTGTTATGCGCTGTACCCCTGATGAAGGGGTGCTCGGGGTTGAGCGCACGAGCGCGATGAGCGCGCACCAGCTCGTCATCGATCATTGCCCGCAACGTGTCATCACTCAGAAGGGTAAGCGTATTGAGTTCGTGAGAGGTACGGAAGCCATCGAAGAAATGGAGGAACGGCACCCTGGTCTCGAGCGTCGCAGCCTGTGCGATCAGCGCCGAATCGTGGGCTTCCTGGACCGAGGCCGAGGACAGCATGGCAAAACCCGTGGAACGCACCGCCATCACATCCGAGTGGTCGCCGAAGATCGACAGCGCCTGCGTTGCAATCGCACGCGCCGCAATATGAAACACCGTCGCGGTCAATTCGCCCGCAATCTTGAACATGTTCGGAATCATCAGCAGCAGACCCTGCGATGCCGTGAACGTCGTCGTCAGCGCGCCAGCTTGAAGCGCTCCATGCACTACTCCGGCCGCGCCGCCTTCGCTTTGCATCTCCTGGATCACCGGGACGTTGCCCCAGATATTCGCAATCCCCCTGACCGACCATTCGTCTGCCAGTTCCGCCATGGTCGAAGATGGCGTGATGGGATAGATCCCGCACACCTCATTGACGCGGTAGGCCACGTGGGCGACGGCCGTGTTGCCATCCATGGTGGCGGTCTTCATACGGGCTCCGCAATCATCTCGATGGCGTGACACGGGCACTGCTCGAAGCAAACCGCGCAGCCCGTACACCTGGCGTAGTCATATCGATACCGGCGTCCAGGCCCCAGCTTGATGATCGCGTCCTCGGGACAGGCCGCGTAGCAGGCATCGCATTCGAAGCAGTTCCCGCAGGAAAGGCAGCGCTGCGCCTCGCGGCGTGCCTCCCTTTCGCTCAGGCCCGCCAGCACCTCCTCGAATCCGCTGACGCGCTCCGCGATGCTCAATGTTCTCTGCGCGGCTGGGTCGGCATCGCTGTAGACCGGCAGATGCAGCATAGCGAAGCTCACCGCCGGGTGCTTTATCGCCGGCTGATAGCTTTCCCCGCGCAGCCACGCGTGGATATGCCGCGCCGCACGCTTGCCGTGGCCAACCGATACGGTAACTGTCCGTTCGCCAGCAACCATGTCGCCGCCCGCGAAAATGCCCGGGTGACCCGTCATCATGTCGGGACCCACCTTAACTACGCCATCCGTTGCTACTTCGATGCCCGGCAACGCCCTCAAAAAACCGCTCTCCGTCTCCTGCCCGAGCGCCAGCACCAAGGCGTCGGCCTGGAGCGTTTCGTACCGCCCGGTTGGTTGCGGACGGCCATGAGCGTCCAGCTCCATGATTTCGACGGTAAGATTGGCCCCCGCGATCTCTTTGATGCTGGTCAGCCATTTGATTCTGACGCCTTCCTCCATCGCCTCATCCGCCTCGAAGTCATGCGCCGGCATATGAGAGCGATCGCGGCGATAGACGATGAGCGCCTCATCGGCGCCGAGGCGCCTGACCGTGCGCGCCGCGTCCATCGCCGTGTTTCCCCCGCCGTAGACCACCACCCGGCGGCCGAGACGCGGTGGTTCACCAGATTTGGCATCACGCAAGAGCGACACTGCGTCTAGCACGCGCACGGCGTCCCGCGCCGGAATATGCACATGCTTGGCGACGCCCGCGCCGATGGCGATGAAGACCGCATCAAAACTTCCCGCGGCCTTTTCGGCCGGCAGGTCCTCGACCTTGTGATTGAGGACGATACGGACGCCCATGGATTCTATGCGGGTGATCTCACGCATTAGATCGGCGCGAGGAAGCCGGTAGGCCGGAATGCCAAAATGCATCATGCCGCCCGGTAGCGAGGCAGCCTCGTGAATCTCGACCGCGTGCCCCAATCGCGCGAGATGGTAGCCGGCAGATAATCCGCTCGGACCGGCCCCGATCACCAGAACCCGGTTGCCGCTGGGCGGAGCCTCTATCCGGAATGGCCAGCCTTCCCTGGCAGCCAGATCGCCGAGGAAGCGCTCGATGGCATGGATGCTGACAGATTCGTCAAGCTCTGCACGATTACAGGCGCCTTCACAGGGGTGGTAGCAGACCCGGCCATGCACCGCCGGCAGCGGATTGTCCCGCACCAGTGTCTCCCAAGCCTCGCGGTATTTGCCCGCCTGGGCCAACTCGAGCCACGCTTGAATGTTCTCCCCTGCTGGGCATGCGTTGTTGCAAGGGGGCAGAAGATCCGTGTAGACCGGACGCTGAAACCGGACCGGACCGGTACCCTTGCCCCGGGTCAAGTCCACGATGGGCGCCATGTCGGTGAGCTTGGCCTTCACTGCTGTTCCCCTGATTTCCGGATTCCCATATCCCGGCACTCCTAGCGTAGACCGTTGTCATCGTCCATAATCGCGGGTCGTGTCATATGCGGCATCTACCGCGTTCCGCCACTCATTTCGACTATTCGCCGCGTGCACGGTAGGAGTATAACGCGAAGAACCGGAAGTAGGTTGAGCAGTCAAGCCTTGACCTGAGCAAAATGATATACGAGGTAGTGCCCGAGGCCCCGACGATTCTCCGCCAAGGCCGTGCCGGTATTGCTCGATGCTCATTGAAAGTCCGCCCGTCGATCGTGAATCCCATCCCGGCGGCCATCGCTGGACCTGAACCGAGTTGAAACCGCCCGCGGATGGAAGGCGAAGGCAGAGCGGGTAATACCACAACCCAATTCCGCAATCCGTCGTCCAAAGAATAGGCGGGACAATTCACGCCAAGCTGCGAGACTTGGCGCATCTCGCCAGCAAGTAAGCCGCACCAAGCTCATGATTTCGTGCCCTTCCGAGGCGTTGGCGACTGGACCAGCTTGGGAGACTGAGCTTGGATTCAACAAGGTAAACTAGGCGATACGGGACAAGCGGCAGATCGACGCTGTTCACGGACATTACCCCCGACAGCCGAAGTCCTGATCATCGAATAGAATGTCCCAACTCGCCAGTTACCGAGGACGCTCATTTTCAACGATACCGGGAGATCGCTGAAGTATTGGCGAGACACGGCTTCGGACTTTTGCCCGGCGAACTGGGACTGAAGCGATTCTTTCCGGCTCCGTAGCATGGCTCTGGTCAATCGCCGGAATCGCTAACGCCGCCACAACATGTTCGCGCCGCACTGGAAGAACTCGGCACGACGTTTATTAAGTTGGGGCAGCTTCTCTCGACACGACCCGACCGGGTGTCGCCGGAGTATCTGGTGGAGCTGGCCAAATTACAGGATGACGCGCCGCCTGTTGATTGGGCAGAGGCGATTGAGGTCATCGAATCGGAACTCGGCCAACCGGTCGACAGTATCTTTATCCGCTTTAACCGTCAGCCGTTGGCCGCTGCATCGATCGGACAAGTTCACGCGGCGGGATTGCCGGATGACACGGATGTGATCGTAAAACACCACGGCCCCCGCGCTAATTGAGCCGCCAGATCTCGGAGTTCAACATA
>JBGPSX010000074.1:0-11929 GCA_041490325.1 Bryobacteraceae bacterium
CCGGAACGCGATTGGTTTCGAAGAGACCATTGAGACGCGCGACCAGCTTGGCAGTCTTTTCCCCCAGTTGTTGTTGCAGCTCCGGACCGCTGGACTTCAAATGCTCGAGCACGGCTTTGGCGGCGGCCAGCGCCAACGGATGGCGCACAAACGTCCCGGCGAAGAAAGTGACGCCGACTTCGGGAAATGAATCGTCCCCGTATTGCCACATGCCGCCATCCAGCGCATCCATGAATGCGGCCCGTCCCGCCAGAACGCCGATCGGCATTCCACCGCCCAGCACTTTTCCGTAGGTCACCAGATCGGCTTTGATATCGAACAGCGCCTGTATACCACCCGGGTGCGAGCGGAAACCTGTAACGATCTCATCGATGATCAAGGCGCATCCGGATTCTTCCGTGATCTTCCGGACTTCCTTCAGGAATTCGCGCGGCTGCAGCGCCGGATGCCGGCTCTGAACCGGCTCCACCACAACGGCGGCCAGTTCGCCCGCGTGTTTCCGGATCAGTTCCAGCGACTCGGGCGAGCCGTAATCCAGCACCATCACGTTCTGGACTTTCTCCGCCGGAATGCCGGGTGCGATCGGACCCGACCGCAGCGCTTCCATCTTGCCGATCCGCTTCACCAGTACTTCGTCGAAGGTGCCGTGATACGATCCGGCAAACAACACAATCTTCTTCCGCGCAGTGACTGTTCGCGCCACGCGGATGGCCGCCATCACCGCTTCTGAGCCCGTATTGCAGAACGTCACGCGTTCCACTCCGGTTATGTCGCAAATCAATTGCGCCACTTCGCCGGCCAGCGGCGTCTGCGGCCCGATCTCGATCCCCTCGCTCAGTTGCTTGCTGATGGCTTGCGTCACAAACTCGGGCAGATGTCCGAACGCCGTCGGTCCAAATCCATTCAGCAGGTCGATATATTCGTTGCCGTCGATGTCCCACAGCCGCGATCCTCGCGACCGGTTGGTGACGATCGGGTACACCATTTCCTTCCACTGCAAGCGAAAACCAGATGCCACGCGCGGATCGGCCAGCACCTTGCGATACTTCTGCGTTTCACTCTTGGATGTGGCCGTGCGTTTTGTGTAGCGCTCGATCAGTCCGTTCAAGCAGGCTTCCTGGCGCGGCGTGAGTCCACCGGTGGCGCCCTTTTGAACCGGCTTGTACGGTCCGAAGGCTTTGAAGTCTTGCTCGACTTTGGGCGCGTCCATTTTCGGCGCAACCGGAGCCGCAGCAGCCGCGGGTTGAACGGGAGCAGGCGCGCTGCCCACGCCGCCACGCAATATTTCGAGCTGACGGTTCACCAGATCCGTCATGGCCCGTAACTGCTCCTGCATGACTTGCTCGATCCCGGATGCCGGCAGGTTCGACGTTCTTACGCCGTTCGGGGTCTGCGCGGGAATCGAAGAATCCACTACTGTGCGTACTGGTTCCGCCATTTGCTCGGGCGGCAGTTGCTGGTCGAGGTAGGCGGCCAGCGCGTTGACCGAGGAAAGGTCGTCCAGCAATTGCCGGAACGTAATCTTCACAGCAAAACTGCTCTGTAGCGATTGAGATACCTGAGTCAAGAAGAGCGAATCGAAACCTAACTCGAGGAATGTCGCGTCCGCATGGATATCCTCGGCTTCCATTCCTGAAAGTTCCTGGAACATCCCCACCAATTTGGAAACGATACGGTCCTTGCGGCTCCCATCTACAGTTGCATTCATGAATGTTGTCTCGCCTGTTGCCGCAATTTCTGAACTGACCTGTACTGGCGCCGGCGCGAGCGGAATCGACTCGGCGCTATCAGCGCTCTCGCCTCGTTCAAACAAATTTGGTTCGGCCCAATAACGCTTTCGCTCAAATGGATATGTCGGCAATGAAACTCGTTGCCTCTGCTCTCCGGCATAGAAAGCCTGCCAGTCCACTGGCACGCCCGCGCTCGAAAGCCGGCCAAGCGTCTCATAGGCCGCTGCGGCCGCGGACTGTTGCGAGCCTGAGTCAGGCAAGGAAGAAAGGACGATCTGATTTGAATCTTGCGGTGCCGGATGCTGGCGCGCCAGAGTCTGTAACGTCGTCCCGGGCCCAACTTCGAGCAGTACATTGCCGGGTTCGCTGCGCAGCGCGATAACCGCTTGAGAGAATCGCACGGGCTGCCGGAAATGCGTAGCCCAATAGAGAGGATCGACGGCCTGTTCGCGCGTCACCCAGGTCCCGGTGACGCAGGACAAATACGGAATCGTGGGCGGATTCAACTGAATGCGTCGAATGCAATCCGTGAACGGCTCGACGATGGGATCCATCATCGCGGAGTGAAAAGCGTGCGATGTGTGCAGGCGCCGCATCGCCACGCCGCGCACTTCTAACGTCTTCTCTAAGGTTGCAACATGGTCGTAGGATCCGGAGACGACCGTGAGCATCGGACCGTTCAGAGCAGCGATCGAAAGTCCACCGTTGAGCAGCGGCGCGACCTCGGATTCGGGCAGCCGCACCGACAACATCGCGCCACCGGGCAGATCCTGCATCAATCTTCCACGAGCGGCTACCAGTTGAAGCGCATCCTCGAGCGAGAAGACGCCGGCCAGACAAGCCGCAACGAATTCGCCGATACTGTGCCCCAGCATGCCTGCCGGCCGAACTCCCCAAGACATCCAGAGCTGCGCCAGCGCGTATTCGATGCTGAAGATCGCCGGCTGCGCCAGCGACGTCGCCGTCAATCGATCGGTTGCGTCCTGGGCGTTGCGGCTAGGATAAATAACATCGCGCAAGTCCAACCCCAGGTGCGCGCGCAAGATCTCGCTGGCCCGATCCATGGCCGTTCGAAAGACCGGCTCGGCTTCATAAAGCTCCTGCCCCATGCCGAGGTGTTGCGAGCCTTGTCCGGGAAACAGGAAATGAACCTTGGGATCAACCTGTCGCGGCGTTACTGCAGACCCGCGCTTAGCGTTCAACGCCGCCACGACATCCTCGGGGCTCGAACCTACCACCGACCGCCGATATTCGAAATGCTGGCGCCCGGTGTGCAGAGTGTATGCGACGTCGGCCAGATCCGCGTCGGCGTGGCTCGTCAAATGTTCAGCTAGCCGTTGACTCGCTGCTTCCAGCGCTGCGGCGGACTTAGCGGATAGAGAAAGGAGCTGATAAGACCGCCGGCTTCGAGCGCTCTCTATCGCGGGCGCTTCTTCCAGCACGATGTGCGCATTCGTTCCGCCCACTCCGAACGCGCTCACCCCGGCGCGCAAGGGGCCGCCGTTCTGCGTCTTCCAGGGGCTTAGTTTGGTATTGACGTAGAAGGGGCTGGTTGCGAGTTCGAGTTTCGGATTCGGCTCGCGGAAGTTGATCTGTGGCGGAAGCTCACGATGCCGGAGCGACAACGCCGTTTTGATCAAGCCCGTCACGCCCGCCGCAACGTCTAAATGTCCGACGTTGGCCTTGGCGGTGCCGAGTGCGCAAAACCCCTTGTCTTCCGTGCTGCCCCGAAAGACTCTGGTCAACGCGGCAACTTCGATCGGATCGCCCAGCGGCGTGCCGGTGCCGTGCGCCTCGATGTAGCTGATGCTGCGCGGATCGACTCCCGCGATGGCCTGGGCCATGGCGATCACGCGCGCTTGTCCTTCGACGCTCGGCGCGGTGAAGCCGACTTTCTGCGAGCCGTCGTTGTTGATCGCGGCTCCGCGGATTACCGCGTAAATGTGATTGCGATCGCGGATCGCGTCTTCCAGGCGTTTGAGCAGTACCACGCCCGCGCCCGCTCCAAAAACGGTGCCCTGCGCCTCGGCGTCGAACGCGCGGCAATGTCCGTCGGGCGACGCCATGCCGCCGCTTTGATACAGATAACCGCGCTTCTGCGGAAATGTGATCGAGACGGCGCCGGCCAACGCCTGGTCGCACTCAAAGGCCATCAAGCTCTTGTAGGCTTCGCACACCGCCACCAGCGACGTCGAGCAGGCGGCCAATACCGTCATGGCCGGACCCTTGAGATTCAGCTTGTAAGCAACTCTGGTCGCGAGCGTGTCGGCAATGGTGCCCAGCATGGCGGGATAAAACCCAACTTGATAGGCGGACGTGAAGTCGTCGATGTAGGCTCGGCTGCCTGCGATCTGGCGGAGGAAATAGCTATTCGGGCTGCAACCGGCGAAAACCCCGGTCAGCGAATCGTTGGCCGACGGGTCGTCGCCGCTGTCTTCCAGCGCCTCCCAGCAGCATTCCAGGAAGACCCGGTGTTGGGGGTCGATGAACTTGGCTTCCTGCGGGTAGATGCCAAAGAAACCGGCGTCGAACAAATCGACGTCTTCCAGAATCGAGCGGGCTTTGATGTAATTCGGATCCAGGCCAAGAGCAGCGGCGTCGCGCACCTCCAGCTCTTCGGCTCGAAACTGAGAGATGGATTCGACACCTTCCCTGAGGTTGTGCCAGAACTCAGCTACGCTGCGCGCGCCGGGGAAGCGTCCGGCGGCTCCGATGATGGCGATTCCGTCCATCCGTTATGCTCCGCGAGCGATCGCGCGCAATCCGCGGCCCGCCTCTTTACGACGGCGTGCGCGCTCTTGCGCCTCGGCAACCAAGCTCCTTTCAGTTGTTGTCTCGGTAAGTTTCACAGCCATCGTCCGAACCGTTGAGTATTCGAACAAGTCCGTGATCGTAAAAGGGCGATCGAAGTGCGCCTTCAGATCGCATTCCAGCGCCGCCATGCGAAGTGAATCTCCGCCCACGTCGAAGAAGTTGTCATCCAGGCCTACGCTGGTCAATCCCAACACCGAGCGCCAGGTGGACGCGACGATTTGTTGAGCCTCCGTCATGGGAATTGGGGTGCTCTTGGTCTCAGCGGGCTGGCTGTCCAACTGGGCCAGCTTCCGCCGATCCACTTTTCCATTCGCGGAGAACGGCAGAGCTTCGAGAAACAGAAATCTCGACGGCAGCATGTATTCGGGCAGATGTTGCTTGAGGAATTGCCGAATCGAGGGAACATCCAGTCCCGCGGAATTTCCGGCGGCCACGTAGGCCACCAGGCTCTTGGCCCCGTCCGGATTCGCGGCCACAGCCACCACACAGTCATTGACGCGCGGGTGCTTTCGCAGCGCCGTCTCAATTTCGCCCAGCTCGATGCGAAATCCTCGCACCTTCACCTGGTGATCGGTACGCCCCAGGCATTCGATCACGCCGTCCTTCCGGTATCGAGCCAGATCGCCAGTCTTATACAGCCGGCTTCGGCCGGTGGGATCGAAGGGCGACTTTACAAATCGCTCCGCGGTGATCTCGGGCCGCTTCCAATATCCTTTCGCCAGACCGTCGCCGCCCAGGTATAATTCGCCCGGTACCCCGGCCGGCGCCGGCTGCATCTGCCAGTCCAGCACGTAAGCTTGCGAGTTGGAGAGCGGACGCCCGATCGGAACCGTAGTCGCATCGGCCGGGACTTCGCGAATCTCGTGCGTCACCGAAAACGTGGTGCATTCGGTCGGACCATAGCCGTTGATCAAGCGCCGCGGTGGAGCCGTCTCGAGGATGTGTCTGGACCAGCGCGGATCCACGGCGTCGCCCCCCACCAGCAAATGATGCATGCTGTGGAAAGCATTTGGGCACTTGGACGCAACCAGATTGAACAGCGACGAGGTCAGAAACATCGCCGTAAGGCCGTGCTGTTGGATTGCAGCCGCGAAGGTTTCCGGCGACAGCAGAACGCTAGTCGGAATGATGACCAGCCGGCCACCGTTCAGCAATGCGCCCCAGACTTCGAAGGTGATGGCATCGAACGAACTGTTGGAAACTTGCCCGAACACTTCGTCTGGCCCGAAGTCGACATAGGTCGCATTTCGCACCAAACGAATTACGCCCCGGTGCGTCACTTCAACGCCTTTCGGAATTCCGGTGGAGCCGGACGTGTACATGATGTACGCGGTGCTCTCCGCCGTCACTCCCGCGGCTGTGTTTGCGCCGGCTTTCTCGCTGTCCGAGACTTCTTCCAGCGAAATAATCGGGACGCTGCAAGACAGCTTTTCTCCCAGCTTCGGATCCGCGACAATGGCGCTCAGATCCGTATCGGAAATCATGAACCGGAGCCGCTCCGCCGGATAGCTCGAATCGAGTGGCACATAGGCCGCGCCGGATTTCAAGATCCCAAGCATGGCGATCACCATGGAAATCGATCGATCGAATGCCAGGCCCACTCGTGCCCCTGTTGTTACGCCTTGCTCGGTCAGCCGCCGCGCCAATTGATTCGACTGCTCGTCTAGCTCGGCGTAAGTAAGCTGCTCGTTTCCTTCCGTCACCGCGACACGCTCCGAATACTCGCGGGCAATCTGCTCGAAAAGTTCTGGAATCGTCGAATTGCGTGGATAATCAGTTCGAGTTTCGTTCCACACCGTAGCCACGCGCTCCAGTTCTTCCCCGGATAGAAAACTAAGCTCTGAAATGGGCTGGTCCGGACTTGCGATCAAGGCCGTCAGCAGGTTGCAGTAATGCCGGTCCAGACGCACAACTGTTTCTCGATCGAACAAGTCGCGCCGATACCGCCAGGCGCCAGTGATCCTGCCACTCGGATTGTTTGCAAGGCTGAGCACTAGATCGGTTCGCAGTTCAGTACTATTTTCAAAACCTATCTCGAAACAATGGTTCTCACTCTTATCGGTTGAACCGTCGCACACGAGTAGTGTCGAAAAGGTATAAGAGGGTGCCTCGCCGACCCGCCCTTCATAACGCAAAACCAGGGCATGCAGAGCGGCCTTGAGGACAGTATCCTCGCTGACCTGGCAACGCTCTGCGAATTCCGCGCACAACGCTGACAACTTTGGGGAGAATGCGAACGTCAACTGCGCTTCCTGGGAGTCTTGCGCACGTGGTCGCCAAGGGCGATCCGAGGGTAACGACGACGCTCGGAATTTTACTTGATAGGCCAAGTTGAAACACTCCTGCCCAAGCTCACAAATCTGTGTACCGGCACCTCGGAAATCTGCTGGTCTTCAACGTTCGCTAATGGTCGATTCTTCTGCCGATGGATGATGTTACCATCCATCTTTGGGCTCCGATTCACCGATTCGGTTCGGTACTGGCTAGTACCATTGATGCAGCTGGAGCGTAACTGCTTGAGAACGCAAGGTGCTCATGACGACTCACGAAACGCCTCCACGTAAGAATTTCGCTCAACGTCCATCCCCGCCGTCAGATTTTTAGGGACGCGTAAATATTGCGCGCGCACCTATGTGGTTTTAGGTTTTTAAATCTCATTGGATCAACGAATTGGCTGCCTAAACCGGTTGGCATACTCATTGCTCAACTCGCTTCGTCATTGACATTGGAGGACGCGGCAGTCGTAGTACTGAAAGGCGGAAGGTATGCGGATGAGTTTCCGGTTGATTGTCTCACTGGTTATCGCCGTCACATTAGTTTCCATTTTCTTCGCCTTGTATCAGGTCCGCGCCGACAATCACGCCCGCCGAAACGAGCTCGAGAAGCGTGCTCAAGTTCTCGCGGAAAGCTTGCAAGAAACCGTGCAACCTCTGCTGAGCAAAGGAAATCATCGGAACCTGCAGCGAATAGTTGAACGCTTCGGCAACCGCGAGCGCCTGGAGGGTGTGGCAATCTACGACGCGCAGGGCCATCTGATCCTGATGACGCCCAATCTTGCCATGCGTCTGGGACCCGACCCACCGGCCCTGGACCACACCGTCTTCCAAGGCAACGGATGGGGCCACTTCTTTCGATCTGGACAACTGGAAACGCACGAGTACGCCGTTCCAGTCCGAAATGACGGCAACCTGACGGGCGTGCTGGCGGTTTTTCACGACGCCTCCTACGTTGACGCCCAGAACGCCACCATCTGGAGAAATACGTTCCAGAATCTCCTGGTGCAGATGTTGCTGATCGTGGGTATTACCCTGCTTATCGTCCGCTGGAGTATGGAACGGCCTGTCACGCGCATGGTGCAGTGGGTGCGCGATCTCAGAGCCGGAACCACTCTGCCCCAGCCCGATCTTCCAGGCGAGCACGTGCTCAAGCCTCTCACGCGGGAAGTCACCCATCTGGCGGCCAGTCTTCAGACCGCCCGCGCATCGGCGGAAGAAGAAGCCCGCCTGCGTGAAGCAGCCGACTCTCTCTGGACCGCCGAGCGGCTGAGAGTCTACCAACAAAGCGCGCTCGAAAATAGCCCACTGTTCGTGGTCTCAAACCGCGAGCCCTACGAGCATGTGCGCCGGGGAGGCCAGCTCGAAACGATCGTGCCCGCCAGCGGCCTGGTCACCGCCATGGAGCCGATCCTGCGAGCCTGCGCGGGAACCTGGATTGCCCACGGAACAGGGAGTGCCGACCACGAGACGGTGGATGCAATGGACCGTCTTCCGGTTCCACCCGACGAGCCCCAATACACGCTGCGGCGAGTGTGGCTCACACAGGAAGAGGAAGAGCGTTATTACTACGGCTTTGCCAACGAAGGTCTATGGCCGCTCTGCCACATCGCGCACACGCGCCCGGTTTTCCGCTCGGAAGACTGGGACGCCTATCGTGAAGTGAATGCCAAGTTCGCTCGCGCCGTGCTTGAGGAGATGGCCGGCATCGAGAACCCCACCGTGCTCGTGCAGGACTATCACTTCGCTCTGCTGCCGCGCCTCATCAAGCAAACCCGTCCGGATGCCCGCGTCGCGATTTTCTGGCATATCCCGTGGCCCAATCCGGAAGCCTTCGGAATCTGCCCCTGGCAGCGGGAATTACTCGAAGGGATGCTGGGGGCGGACCTGATCGGTTTCCACATTCAGTCGCACTGCAACAACTTCCTCGAAACCATCGATCGCACGCTCGAATCGCGCATCGAGTGGGAGCGCTTTGCGGTCAACAAAGGCGGCCACCTCACCGTCGTGCGCCCCTTTCCGATCAGCGTGGCTTTCAAGGACCCTCCCGCGTTTCAATCCGATGGGCATCAAGAGACGCGCGGACAACGCTTGGCCGTTCTCAAGCAACACGACCTTCAAGCCGACTACTTGGGACTTGGCGTCGATCGACTGGACTACACCAAAGGAATTCCTGAACGTTTCCGGGGCGTGGAGTGCTTCCTCGAAAAGCACCCGTCCTACCAGGGGCGTTTTAGCTTCGTCCAAATCGGCGCGCCCAGCCGGACCCGCATCGGCAGGTATCAGAACTTGATCGACGAAGTCGAAGCTGAAGCGGAGCGGATCAACCGCCGCTTTCAGTCCAAACACTGGCGGCCCATTGTCTTCATCAAGCGGCATCACGATCACCAGGAGATCGAGCCTTATTACCGCGTCGCTGATGTTTGTCTGGTCACCTCCTTGCATGATGGAATGAACCTGGTGGCGAAGGAATTCGTCGCCAGCCGGGAGGACGAAGGCGGCGCTCTGATTCTCAGTCTTTTCGCAGGAGCCAGCCGCGAACTTCAGGATGCTCTGATCGTGAATCCGTATGACACCGGGCAACTCGCGGAAGCCATCCGGTACAGCATCGAAATGAATCCCAAGGAGAGACGGGAGAGAATGCGAAGGATGCGGCGCGTGGTAAAACAGCACAACATTTACCGCTGGGCCGCCAACCTGATTGGCGCTGCTTCAGAAATTCGGATTGACTTGCGGGAAAACGCCAAGTCTCAGTCGGTCTGATGAGTCCGAGCCAACCGCTCTTCGACAATCTCTCGAACGTCGCTTCCGCTATCGGCGCCGCGTCGCATATCATCCTGTTTCTGGATTTCGATGGTACGCTAGCCCCCATCGTACAGATCCCGGCCGAAGCCAAAATGCCGGCCGCGACTTCGAAAATTCTCGAAACCCTCGCCCGCCGGAAAGACCTGTCGCCGGTCATCGTCAGTGGACGCGCTCTGCTGGACGTCAGAGCGCGCGTGGGATTGCTGGATTTGATCTATGCCGGCAATCATGGCCTTGAAATCTCCGGACCCGGCGTCAACTTTGTGGAGCCCGGCGCGGCGCAGAGAATCAAAGCCCTGGGCGATCTGTACCGGCATCTGCGTACTCGCTTGCGCGAAATTCCCGGCGTTGAAATCGAAAACAAAGTACTCACCGCCAGCGTTCATTACCGCCGGGCAACGCCCCAGGCGCGCGAGCAGGCGCGCGAGATCGTCCACTCCGGCGTGGCTTCGATGGAAAACCTCTTCTGGGTGGCGCGCGGACACCAGGTCTTCGAAGTCCGCCCGCGCGTGGATTGGCACAAGGGCACGGCCGTCCGCTGGATCCAGGAAGCATCGGGATGGGGTGACGCGTTGGCCATCTACGTGGGCGACGACGTGACCGACGAAGATGCGTTCCCGGTCCTGACAGACGGCATTACGGTGAGCGTGGGAAATTCGGTCGAAACCACCGCGCGATACTTCCTGGAGCATCAACACAACGTCCCGACATTCCTCGAGTGGCTGAGCAGGATGCTGACACATTCACCCAAACCGCTCTCAAAATCCACTCCGCCGCTAGCCGAGCTGGAATGAGAAGGCCGGCTCCCGGCGGGATGCGATAAGCTCCCAATAGACGCACTCGAAGTGCAAAAAAGAGACCGGCCATGAAAAAGAATAACACCATGAAACAGAGTCCAAGACGAGCGAGCGCTCGAGCAACTACGCCGATTACGATCGGCCTGGACCTGGGAGACAAGACCAGCCGGTACTGCGTGCTGGACAGCCAGGGAGAAGTGCAGTCGGAAGGCAGCGTGGGCACGACGCGGAAAGCCATGGCGCAGAAGTTTTGCGGGATGAAGCGCTGCCGCATGGCAATGGAAGTAGGAACGCATTCACCGTGGTTGAGCCGATGGTTGAGCGGATTGGGATTCGAGGTGATCGTGGCCAACGCGCGGCGGGTGAAGTTGATCAGCGAAAGCACGCTCAAGAACGACCGCATGGACGCGCGGCTATTGGCGCGGCTGGCGCGCGTGGATCCGGAGTTGTTGCGGCCCATCCGGCATCGCAGCGAGCAGGCGCAAACCGATCTGCTGACGATTCGGGTGCGGGCGAGGCTGGTAGAGGCGCGCACCGGGCTGGTCAACGCGGCGCGGGGATTCACCAAAGCGACCGGGGAGCGGCTTGTCGAACGTAAAGGCGCATAACAGGGTCAGAATTTAGCTGACTCCGAACTACTCCGAACCAACTCGGGTTTACTCTAGTGCCAATGGTTGATCTCCAGTTGCGTGTATGGATGGGAACGATACTCTGATTGCACACTAAGTTCGATCGTTATTCGGATGATCCAGGTAACTTAAGTGCTCAATAGTCAGTTGGCCGAGAAAATTTGGCTTTCGCTATTGACATCATGATCATGCCGGCCGAGAATCAAATTGTTGAACTGGCCACAATATTCATTATTCATTGTTGAAGACAAGAGAGGTGGCAAGAATGCTTAATGTTTCTGCCCGCACCATTTGCGTTTGGCGGAGTGCTCCGAGCTTCCAGCTATCCGCGTCGGCCGGCAGTGGCGATTCAGACAGCGGGATCTCGACAAATGGCTACAGAAGCTGAGCCTTGGACCGGCTGCCGACGTTCGGTCTGGTGTAGAAAGGTTAAGTGCGCAGAAGAAGCAATCCTCGAATCTTGCCTGACGCTAAGTTGGATTCGCGAGTGGAGCCGTGGTTCGCGAGCAAAGTCCTCTGACCCACGCCTTGCTCCTTATGTAAGACCTCCCGAGCGGTAGGCGATCAAACAGAGGCCTCGGCCTTGGCGGCGTGCATCGCTGCGAGTTTTTCAACGGCGAGCTGCTTCACCTTCGCGATGTTCTGCTCTTTGATTTTTTCGTAGCCGCGGATTTGATCGGGCAGCACTGCGATTTCGAGCGCTAGCGTGAGGTTGTCCGGCGTCAGATGCTTGCTCACCCGTTCGATCAGTTCGCGGTACCACTGGATCAGCGCGCGTTCCTGGCGGCGGTGTGATGCGTAGCCAAAGATATCGAACGGCGTCCCGCGCAGGCCCTTCAGGCTCTTCAGAATCAGGAGCGGTGTTCGGAACCACGATCCTA
>JBGPSX010000075.1:0-11898 GCA_041490325.1 Bryobacteraceae bacterium
AGAAAGTGGATCGCGCCGCCCGCACCAAGATTCGTTCTCAAAAAAAGGAAATTCCTGAAGGCTCCGAGGAGTGGGACTTGCTCCATCGGCGCTACTATGCCGAGGAGTTGAAGAAGTTCGGCATCGACCTCAATCGATGACCATGGCCACGATCGTGGTCGTGGGCAGCCTCAACATGGATTTCGTGGTTGGCGTGGATCGTCTGCCCGCGCCGGGCGAGACCGTGCTCGGCCGCGATTTTCAGATGATCCCGGGCGGCAAAGGGGCGAACCAGGCCTGCGCTGCCGGGCGATTGAACGATGGTTCGGTGGTGGTCCGAATGATCGGACGCGTCGGATACGATGTCTTCGGCGATCATCTGAAAGCGAGTTTGTCGGCCGCGGGCGTGGATGTGGCCTCTGTGCATGCCACACGCGCGCATCCCACGGGTGTGGCTCTGATCTGGGTGGAACGTTCCGGGCAGAACTCGATCGTGGTTGCTTCCGGCGCGAACCATGCCCTGGCCGCTTCGGAAACCGAAGCGATGCGCCTGGTATTTCGCGGCGCGCGGTTGGCGCTGTTCCAGCTCGAGTCGCCTCTAGAAACGGTTGCTCGCGCATTGCAGCTCGCTCGCGAAGAAGGTGTGCGGACGATGCTGGATCCGGCGCCCGCGCGTTCACTTCCGGCCGAGTTGTTGGCGACGGTTGACATCCTGACGCCCAACGAAAGCGAAGCGCTGGTTCTGTTGGGTAAGCCGCCCGCGCGCGTTTCACGGTCCGATGCTCCGGCATTGGCGCGGCAGCTCAAGGAGCAAGGGCCAGCATCCGTCGTGCTGAAACTGGGCGACCAGGGCTGTTATTACTACGATGGCGAAACTGAATTTTTCAGCGGCGCATTTACGGCGGAGGCGCGCGATACTACGGCGGCCGGCGATGTTTTCAATGCGGCTTTGGCTGTAGCGCTCGCTGAAGACCGCGGCATTGCTGACGCTCTGCGCTTCGCCAACGCAGCCGCGTCGATCTCAGTAACCCGCGCCGGGGCGCAGTCTTCCGTGCCCACCCGCGCCGAAGTGAACGCACTGCTCTAGCCTCACTGCGCCGCCTGTTCTTCTAGCTTCGCCATGAGCTTGCGCATTTCGTCGGAGATTTGGTGCTTATAATGATCGATTTCCTCGAAGGTGCTTCGAAACATGTAGTCCACGGTCCGCCCGAATTCCTGCTCATTCTTCCACGCCGCGCCGCGTTCCATCAGCATCCACACGATGCGCCACTTGGAGCTATGCGACATGAAGGCATGATAAGCGGCCCAGGCTACCGGACCGCCTTCGCCGTCCCTCTTCGTCAGGTCGGCGCCGTGATCGAGCAAAATCCGCAGCGTCCGCAATCCTTCGTCGGTATCGCTCGAGAGCACGCCCCACCACACCGGCCTTTTGGCATCATCCAGCCGGTTTGGATCGGCGCCGGCCTTGAGTAGCATCTCCGTTACCTCGGGTTGAGGGATCGCAAGCGTCAGCGGAAACGTACCAGAGCCTGCTCCGACGTTGGGATTGGCGCCGCTGTCGAGCAGCAGCTTGACGATCTCATGCGACGCGCTCGACGTATCAACATTGACCAGCGCGAACCATAGCAGCGTGTCGCCTTTGTGCTGCGCGTTGATGTCGCCCGCGCCGGGTATGAGGCTTTTCACCGAGGCGGCGTCATGGGCGCGAATCGCGTGAGCGAGCTTGCGCTGAGCCGGCCAAACGAAAGTGTCATCGCCCGCAAGGCTTCGATCGGTCTGGTAATTCTGCCAGGCCGAATACACGGGGCCGATTGCGATCTGGATCAGGGGCAGGCATAGAAAGCCTGTGGCAACCACCTTCACGTGGTCTGTTCTGAAGATCAGGACAACAGCCGCCATCAGAGCCAAGAAGACCGGCGGGATGAATACGATCCATGCGCCTACCGGGCCCTCGGGGCCCCAGCCCTTGTTGCCCTTGGATGCCAGGCTTACACCAATAACCACCATCGCCAGGGCTTCCACTGTAAACAGAATCCAGAAAATCCGCGTAATTGTCACAGGAGCCTTCCACTCAGACGGGCGCAAATCAGAACTGAAAGCGATCAGTTTGCTAAACTGTTCGTCTTGCTGGCTGACGACCCAGGGCGCCCCTCCTCCCGCGTTTCGGAATGGTCAATTTGGGCGTACCTGCCCGTGCTGATGACGCTATTCACAGTCTGGTGGCTGCACGGGACCGCGCTGTTCGCCCAGTCTCCGCGGATTCGCGAGTTAAAGCTCAATACCGGCAAAGAGGTTTACGAAGCGGCCTGCGTCGCATGTCACGGCCCGGACGGCAAGGGCATGCCGGAGTCGACTCTGGGGTTTAAGAAGCCGGAGACGTTCCCCGATTTTACCGATTGCAACGGGACCGTTCGTGAACGCAATGCTGACTGGAGAGCGACCATACACGAGGGCGGACCCGGACGCGGATTCTCGGAGATCATGCCATCCTTCGCCGACGCGCTCACGCTGGAACAAATCGAAAAAGTGATGCAGCACTTGCGCGGTTTTTGTAAGGAATCTGATTGGCCGCGTGGCGAGCTGAATCTGCCGCGCGCCTTGGTCACCGACAAAGCCTTCCCTGAGGATGAGGCGGTGCTGACCACGACGGTGAACGCGACAGGAGCCGCGACCGTCACCAACCAGATCGTGTACGAGCGGCGCTTTGGCGTCCTGAATCAGATCGAGGTGGCGGTTCCGTTCAGCGTCCAGCGTCAGGACACGGGCGCCTGGTTCGGCGGCGTTGGAGATCTGACTCTGGGATACAAGCGAGTCCTGTTCCACCACCTCGGATCCGACAGCGGGTCCATTGTCAGCGTTTCAGGAGAAGCCAGCCTGCCGACAGGCAACAAGTCGCACGGTCTCGGTAGCGGCGTCACCACGTTTGAAACCTTCGCGACGTACGGCCAGCTTCTTCCAAGCAAGAGCTTCGTCCAACTGCAGAGCGGTGTCGAGCTACCCACCGATACGAAAGATACGCCAAGAGCTGTGTTTTGGCGGGCGGCGGCCGGCAAAACGCTAACCGATAACAAAGGCTTTGGCCGCATCTGGACGCCCATGGTGGAATTTCTGGCCGATCGTGACCTGGAGGCGGGCGCGAAAACGAATTGGGATCTCGTGCCGCAATTCCAGGTTTCGTTGAGCAAGCGGCAGCACATCATGGCGAACGCCGGGGTCAGGGTCCCGATGAATAACACCACCGCGCGCTCGGTCACGGTCATGTTTTACTTGCTCTGGGATTGGTTCGATGGCGGACTCCGCCAGGGCTGGAAGTAGAGACGTGCTCAAACCTTTTCGAATCCGCTGCGCTGCCGGACTAGTCGCCGCCGCGATTCTGATTTCAGTTCCGCTGTCAATTCAAAGCCAGTCTGCCCACAAGCAAAAAAGCTCGCTATTCCAAACGTCCGATCGATGCTTTGCCTGCCACAACGGACTGGCAACTTCGTCGGGCGAAGACATCTCCATCGGATTCGACTGGCGTCCCAGCATGATGGCGAATTCCGCGCGCGATCCTTATTGGCAGGCCAGTGTGCGGCGAGAAACGGTCGATCATCCCGAGTCGCGCGCAGCCATCGAGGACGAATGTTCCATCTGCCACATGCCCATGGCTCGCTTCGAGTCGAAGGTCAGTGGTCATGCAGGCGAAGTGTTTTCTCATCTGGGATTCGACGCCGGCAAAGCGGGGGACCGTCTGGCGGAGGACGGCGTGTCCTGCTCGCTCTGCCATCAGATCGATGCTGAAAAGCTTGGGACCCGGGAGAGCTTCGTCGGCGGATTCGTGATCGACACTACCAAGCCCAAGGGCGAGCGCCCGGAGTATGGGCAGTTCAAGATCGAAAACGGCGAAAACCGGATCATGCGATCGTCATCCGGCGGCTTTCGGCCGACTGAGGCGAAACACATACAGCAGTCGGAGTTGTGTGCCACCTGCCACACGCTTTATACCAAAGCGATCGGACCGAATGGGCAAATCAACGGCGAGCTGCCCGAGCAGATGCCGTATCTGGAATGGCTCGAGAGCGACTACAAGGAGAAACAGAGCTGCCAGTCCTGTCACATGCCGGTGATCAAGGAGGAAGTTCGCATCGCGAATGTGCTGGGTAAGTTTCGCGAGGGATTTTCGCGGCACGTTTTCGTGGGTGGCAATTTCTTCATGCAGCGATTGTTGAATCGCTACCGCAACGATCTCAGTACGGACGCTCTGCCGCAGGAACTCGAAGCAGCCGCCGCACGGACCGTTGAACATCTCAAGTCATCTACGGCGCGGATCGCGATCGAGCGCGCGGATGCGAGCGCGGTTCGGCTGGAGGCGGATGTCCTGGTCCAGAATCTGTCAGGCCACAAGTTTCCGACGGCGTATCCGTCGCGCCGGGCGTGGCTGCATGTGGTGGTCCGCGATCGCGATGGCCGGGTGGTGTTTGAATCCGGCGCGCTGGATCCGAACGGGCTGATCCGAGGCAACGACAACGACGCCGATCCGAATCGCTATGAGCCGCATTACACCCAGATCACGAGTCCCGATCAGGTCCAGATTTACGAAGCCATCATGGTGGATCAAAACGGCCAGCCCACCACTGGGCTGCTGTCGGCGGTCCGCTATGAGAAGGACAACCGCTTGCTGCCTACCGGCTTCAACAAGCAAGCTGCCGCGAAAGACATCGCTGTGCGGGGCGGGGCGGTCGAAGATCGGGACTTTACGGCGGGTGAAGATCGGATCCGATACTCGATTGCGTTGGGTGATGCATTGGGTCCGTTCAAGATCGATGTGGAGTTATGGTTCCAGCCGATCTCGTATCGATGGGCCTCGAACTTACGGCCCTACAATGCCGAGGAACCGCGCCGATTCACGGGCTATTACGATTCGATGGCGTCGTCATCGGCGGTGATGCTGGCGCACGTCGAAATCCGCCGGCCGTAACGTGGCGCACGCACTCCTGTGTGCCGCGTTCACACTCGTGTGAACGCTTGATACACCACCAAGCATCGGCATGAGTGCCGACGCGGCACGCAAGAGTGCGTGCGCCACCCTCTATTCCATAGGGCCTATATTCCAGTTCGAGAAACAGCCGATGAGAATGGTCGGACTTACTGTCTCTCCAATGAAAAAAACTCTGACAGTTCTGCTGATCGAAGACAGCCCCGAATACGCAGCGCTGGTGCAGCAATGGCTTTCGAACAGAAGCGATCTGGCCTGCGTTCTGCACTGGACCGATTCTTTGCAGGCCGGCCTGAACCGTTTGAAGCAAGGCAACATAGACGTGATTGTTCTCGACCTCGGATTGCCTGACAGCACCGGGGCCGAGACCTTCAACAGCATCAAGCTCCAAGCGGCCCGAGTGCCCGTGATTCTCCTCACCGCGGACCGGAGTGAGCAACTCGCGCTTCAACTGGTGCAGGCCGGCGCGCAGGACTATCTCGTCAAGGACTCCTGCGGCGGCGACACTCTCGCGAAGGCCATCCAGTATGCGGTGATGAGAAGCGCCAGCCGCGCGGCAGATAGTCTCGACTCTGCGCCGGACCAAGCCACCATCATCGGAGTGATGGGTGTGAAGGGAGGAGTGGGCAGCACTACCATCGCATGCAACCTGGCCGTTGAACTGCGGCGTCAAACGGACCAAAAGACGCTTTTGGCGGATTTGGACCTGGACGGTGGCATGGTCGGTTTCCTGATGAGCGCGGAATCCGACCATACCGTTTTGGACGCCGCCGCTAATGTCGATTGCCTGGACGCTGCTTTTTGGGGCGGGCTGATCTCGCACTGTCGCGGCGAATTAGATGTCTTGCGCTCCCCAAGTCTGGCCGGCGTTGCCGAGCCGGATACGGACAGCCTGCTGCGGCTGCTCGCCGCGCTCCGGAAACTGTATCGTTGGGTGGTGGTCGACCTGGCGCGGCCTTCCCGATTCTCGCTCCCGCTGCTCAAGAAGGTGACCGAACTGTTCTTAGTGACCAGCACTGACGTTCCGGCGCTGTACGAAGCCAAACGGGCCATCGACGGATTGCGCAAGGCCGGCGTTCAGGGCGACCGGCTGCGGATCATCGTCAACCAGGTTTCCAGCAAGCAGGAAATTTCGGGAACGGAGCTGGATCGGCTCTTCGGCGTGCCGGTTTATGCAAAGTTTTCCGACGCCGGCCAGGAACTGCACGACGCCTGCGTGCAAGAAAGGCTGCTCGGGAAGAATGACGCTTTTCGCGTACGGATGGCGAGCTTGGCCCGGAAAGTGGCTGGGCTTCAGGTAGAGAAGCCGAGAGGAAGGGTGTCGCATCTCTTCTCGTTTACTCACAAACGTTCCTCCACGGACCCGCAGGCATAGACCGCCAGCGGCCATTCCTGCCAGCAGGGCGCGCATTCCGTCAGGGCTTGGCTTCTAAAAGCTCGGTCACTGCGCCGTTGGGAAACTCCTCTTTCACCATAAATCTGCGAGCCTGTTTACTAACCAGTACCTGGTACACTTCCGGACCTCGGTTCTTCTCAATCCGGTACACCACTCGTATCGTTTCGAAGGCGCCGGCAGGAACACGAGTGATCTCTGTTGGGCCAACTGTCACGATGACGCGGGAGTTCCCGGTTCCCGGATCGTACACGTGAAATGTGTATTCCTGATCCGGTGCGTAGTCCTTCAGCGCCATGACCGCGGCCCAATCGATTCTTTGATCCACAGTGTCGGCGGCCACGGTCTCGTCGACCGTCATTCGCGCAAGTGGTTGTGTTGTGCCCGAGACGGCGAACCCGCTGACGCGTTCGCCACGGTAAGACAGTTCGAACACTGGCCGCGCTTCATTCCCCTGGCCAGAAGTGAGCTTTGCGGAAACCGGCGCGAACGCCGGCGTGGCGATGGCCTCCCAGGACTGGCTGAACGCTCCTGTGATCACGTTCGAGTACACGTAGTTACCCGTACCGGCCGATCGGCGAATTCCAATTTGGCTCTGCCCTGCCTCCTTGCGGTCGACTAGAGTCCGGTACCGAAATGAACCAGTCCGCAGCCGGGCGGCGTTCAGGTTGGGGCGATGGTCTTGACCGAACGTGACCGAACATGCGAGCGACGTCACCAGAATGAAAAGGTCCAGGCGCACCCGACAACATTAGCATTGACGGTGATTGGCATCCGTTCGCCGCGAGCAGACCTCAGCGCGGTGGTCCGCTGTGACGTCATGAACTATATCGGCGGGAGACGGGGTCGAAGGTAACTGCGCGTCAGTCCGGCCGATGCGCTCCAAAGCCCTGTACAAATCCTCTCGCAGGATCGGCTTCGACACATAATCGTCCATACCAGCGTCGAAGCACATCTGCTTATCTCCTTGCATCGCGTGAGCCGTCAACGCGATGATCGGGATGCGCGGCGCGGCGCCGTTGCTGGCCCGAATGGTCCGCGTGCATTGAATGCCGTCCATGCCCCGCATTTGCACGTCCATCACTTGGGCCGGCTGAATTCGTGATAGGTGTTGCAGATCAGCGCCGCATCCACAGCGCCGTTTGGCAGCCGCCGATCGTCTTCTGTTCCCACAATGACGTGAACATTGCGCTGGCCCCGCAGGAAGGCTCTCATAGAAGAACAGCGATAGTCTTCGAAGATCCACGGCCAGAACCTGACCTCGCTTTCCGGCTCCGGGAGAAAGCTTGAGTGCGAAGTAACCGGCGCCCGAGCCAAGGTCGACGACCGTGGTTCCTTCCCGCACGGCCAGTGCTCGAAGAACGTCCAATGGCCGCTGTCACTGGTCGCGCTCGAACTCAACTACTCGGTTGCTACCGCGCGATTGGCTCCCGATCGGAGACGATGACGATCAGCATGTCCTTGGCGAGATCGATGACTTTCTGCGCGGGATCGCGGGATAATGCCGGCGACCATGCCTTCCGGCTCGGGCGGGTCAGAAAGATTTGCGTTACCTCGTTGCGGCGTCCAAAGTCGACCAGCGTCGCGGCAACGTCGTCGCCTTCGAGAATTCGAGTCTCGATGTGCAAGTTGCGCGCGAAGTTCAAATGACGTTCTATCGTTTCGCGTTCCGAGGCGGTTAAGCCACTCAGGTCACCGGTTGGTTGGACCACAACAGCGAAGCATTCCGCGCCCAGGAAATCACTCACGCGTTTCGCGCGCCGGATCACCATCGCGGTCTTGGGATTGGCCGTGATCAATGCCAGAATTTTGTGGTGCTTCCGCGGAAGGGCCAGCGTGTCCTCGGAAGATGCGAGGCGGCGCTCTTCATCGGCCATGCGGTGTTCCACTTCATGCGCGGCTTGCCGAAGAGCGAGCTCCCGCAACGCGACTAGCGTCTGCTCGCGAAAGAAGTTTTGTAGAGCGCGCTCCGCCTTTTCGCGCTCATACACCACGCCTCGCTGAAGCCGATTGAGGAGCGCGCGAGGGGTGAGGTCTACCATCACGACTTCATCCGCCCGCTGTACCACCCAATCCGGAATCGTCTCGCGAACCCGGACTCCGCTGATTTGCCAGACTTGATCATTCAGACTTTCCAGGTGCTGAACGTTCATCGTGGTCAACACATCAATGCCGGCCGTCAGCAATACTTCCACATCCTCCCAGCGCTTACTGTGCTCGGAGCCAGGGACGTTGGTGTGCGGAAACTCATCCACGACGGCCACGTGAGGGCGCCTGGCCAGGATGGCTTCTGTATTCATTTCCTCAAAGAATGAATCACGATATTGAACCCTTTTTCTTGGAATGACCTCCAAGCCCTCGGTTTTCGCGATCGTTTCTTTGCGGGCATGCGGCTCGAAATAACCGATCACGATATCCGCGCCGGACGCTTTCAGAGCCTGAGCTTCTTCCAGCATCTTGTAGGTCTTTCCGACGCCGGCGGCGTAGCCCATGAAAATCTTCAGCTTCCCGCGCTGCTGTTCAGTCATTACTATTGGGGGAACACGCACACGTCCATGCCGTGGCCTTCCCATATCAACTTGTCGAGCGGGCTGCCTTTGAGCCGCGCCAGTCCGGTGCGCTGACTATGTCCGACGAAAAGCTGCGTGATTCCACGTGATCTGGCGAACTGGAGAAGTGTGTCCGCAGGGTCGGCGCCTTCCAGGATTTCGACGTGCACACCGGAAGCGTTCGCGATCGCGAGCCTGACGTCCAGAGCGGATTGGTCCGCGGGCGAGATATTGGCCTGCTTGACGTACGCCACGATGAGTTCGCCATGAAACCTCTGGGCGACGACTTGTGCGATCTCCATCATCTCCTGTATGTTGGCGCGAGGAGTAACGCACACCAGAATCCGTTCGTGCGCGCCGAAATGCTGCTTGAGACCGTGGCGTTCTAGGTAGTCGCTCAGTTGATGGTCCACGATATCCGCGGTGACCACCAAAGCCAATTCACGCAGCTTCGATAACTGCTCCTGGCGTTTCTGAATCTGTACCTGCTCATCCGGGGACCGTCCCATCGGCTCTTCGGCCGGCGCGTCGACAATTTCGATTTCATCCGCGCTTTGAATAAAAGACAGCGGCACGGTCTGATCCACGTGCTTGCCGGCGATTGCTTCCACCTGTTCGCGCAGCTCGGCCACGTATTGGATATTGATTGAGGCGATCACTTGGATTCCAGCCTCCAGCAAGTCCTGCACATCCTGCCAGCGCGTCGGATTCCGCAAGCCTGGTGGATTGTTATAAGCCAGACCATCGATGATACAGACCGAAGGATGGCGCCGAATCAAAGCGTCAACGTCGATGGCGGTTCCTTCGCCGGCGGCCTTCAGCGGTATCACCTCGAGGTTTCGCAACAGCGGCTCGACCTCCGCCGGCACTTGCGGTTGCATAGCGCCCACGACAACGTCTTGTCCACGTTCGCGGCGGCGGCGTGCCTCGTCCAACATCCGGAACGATTTCCCCACTCCGGATGCATAGCCGAGGAAGATCTTAAGGTGCCCTTTGCATGCGGCGGCAGCGGCCCGTTCCTCGGCCTCACACTCGCGAAGATATTCTTCGGGCGTCTTCCGGCGTATTTCAGCCGCCATATTTCGATCCCGATGCGCTGCCAACGTTGGTAACCCTCAAACTCTCAGCATAGACACCTTCGCGGCCGAAAAGTAGATTATTCGGACTCCCGTTACCGCTTCGGCCCAAAGAAAGCAACGATGCCGAGCGACACGGTGTCCTGGTGATCGGCCGCGCCCACAGAGCCCCTTTGGAAGAAGTTCTTGTCAGACCAGTCGCGGCGATACTCCAAACGCGCCAGTATACCCTGCGATGCTTTGGCCTCGGCGGTGATGGTGAATTCCTTTAACGTCTGGGCCGTGCCCGTCGCAAAGCCCAGCTCGTCATCGAACCATTCGATGCGAGGCGACACGGCGAACCAGCTATTCCATTGGTATCTCGCCGCTCCGGCCAGGCCTTTCCAGGCCGCAACGCTCCCGTCCGGACTCTTGTTTTGTCCGTAGTCGAAGTTGATGTAGAAGCTGGTCTTGTCGTTGGGCGTCAGTAGAACAGTGGTGTCGTACAAATTGCGCCAGCTCTTGTTGGTGGCGTTGTTCTCGGGTCCCGTGTAGTAATCGTTATTCCACGTGATCTTCTTGCTGGTGAAGTTGCCGATGAATCCAAGCGTCTTGCCGGAGTTGTTGTCCTCGACGTTATTCCAGCCGTTAATCACCTGAACGCCTCCCGTGAAGTGGCTTCCAACCGGCAAGGTCGTGCGCAGACCAAAGTGATAATAAGGAACGGCCCAGGCGAACAGCAGCGAGCGCGAATAGTTCCAATTGTCCTTGGTCTCGATCACCTCGGCGCCGGCGGCAGTCACGAACTGTCCGAAATCCGCCTGCAATCCCTTCTTACTTTTCACGCTAACGTAGGCCTGCTCGACATTTCGAAGGAAACTCGCACCCGATGGCTCGGCGGCGTGGATAATATCGAAAGCTCTGCCGAAACCGAGATCTACCCGGAAGCCGACGGGATCCGGGTCGTGCTGCATGGTCAGCTTCGCCATGTTCAGGCTGAACTGATTCGCTTCCACGTTGAAATTGTAAAGTGCGTTCATTCCAGGCGTGCCCGTGGAGGATGCCGGATGGTTGAAGTTGGCCGTATAGTAGCCGTCGATCTGGCCGCTGAAATCGATTGGTCCGACTGACCATATCGACGGCGCGGGCTGGCTCTTTGGCGTTGCCGGTTCGGGCTCCTGGCAGAGTGCAAAGGGCACGAAGATTGAAAACAAAAGGGTTCTCACAATGACTCCTTAAAGACACACGTGATACTGAGGCAAGCGCACAAATGCAGCGCCTGCGATGGTGCTGCTGGATCGGATGTAAAGGTTCTATTTGCGCGCGAACTGTTGGTCGAGCGCCAGATTCAGTTTCAGCACGTTGACGCGCGGCTCGCCGAGCAATCCGAGATCGGGCCCTTCAGTAGACTGGTCGATCAATTGATTCACTTGATCGGCGGAAACGCCCCTGGCCTTGGCCACTCGAGCGGCTTGTGCGTGCGCCGAATCAGGGCTGATATGCGGATCGAGTCCGCTTGCCGACCCCGTCACCATATCGGCGGGGATCGGTCCCTTGTAATCGGGATTGGCTTTACGGAATTGCTCCACCGATGCCTTCACACGATCGACCATCTTCTGATTCGTGGGGCCTTGATTGAAGCCGCCGGACGCCGTCGCATCATATCCGTTCGAGCCGGCGTTGGATGGCCGGGGCTGGAAGTACTCCGGCTTGGAAAAGTTCTGGCCGATGAGCTCGGAGCCGATCACCTTGCCGTTTTCCGTGCGGAGGCTGCCGTTCGCCTGCTTCGGAAAAATGACCTGAGAGATTCCAGTCATAACGAGTGGGTAGACCACTCCCAGCACGACGGTCAAGAAAAGCTTAATTCGCAGTCCTGGTAAAATTTGTTCCCACATGATATTCCTCCTACGCCATCCGCAGCGCTACCAACAGTTGATCGATGAGCCA